>CBDUCD010000295.1:0-3956 GCA_965365535.1 uncultured Rhodothermales bacterium
ACGGGAGCGCAATGAATTGCGCCCCTACCACCGCGGCCCTGCGGCCCTCGGGCGCAAAACCACCGTCAGGGGGCCAGAAAGGCGCGCGACTCGATCTTTTTGCGCAGTTGCTGCAAGCGCGTCAGCCGGCCCAGCGCCGCCGTCGGGTCGCCCGCGCCCTGCTCGGCTTCGTGCACGGCGCGGCGCTGCTCGGCGATGGCCTCCTCGATGCGGTCGAGTTTGAGCAGCGTCATGGCGCCGGCGGCGGCCTCGCGGGCGTCCTCGTTGAGGGCAGGCACGACGATGTTGCGCTTGCGCTCCCAGTTTTCCGAGAGCGTGTGCACGTCCGCCAGCACGTCCGAGGCCAGGCGTTGCAGCGCGGCGCCGTGCCGGCCCGACAGGAAATCGCCCGGCGCGACGCGCCCCTCCTGGTACTGTTCAAGTAGCTTTTCGACCAGCTCGCGCGTCGGGCCGGCGCTGAACTCGTCGAGGGCCATGTGGCCCAGGATGAACTCGACGAGGGGCGCGCCGCGTTCGAGCATCACGCGCAAAAGCACCTGTTCTTCGGGCAGCACGCGCGCGGGCGGCGGCGCGGGGGCCGCAGCGGCGGGCGCTTCGGGGCGGGCGGGCGCCTCGTCGGGCGCGGCGCGGGCGAAACGCGCCTCGCGGGCGTCGCGGCGTCCTTTTTCGCGCACGAGGGCGGCAAACGCCTCGTGCAGGTGGATGTCGGGCACGCCGAAAATCTCGGCGGCGCGGCGCAGGTACTGCTCGCGCAGCAGGGGGCTGGGCAGCAGGGCGATGGACTGGAGCGCCGCCTGCTGCGCGGCGACGGTGCCCTCGGGCGTGTCGAGTTCGCCGGACTGCCGGGCAAGGGCGTAGCGGAAGGCCACGAAATCCTGCCGGTGCTTGCGCACGTACGCGCGGAACGCCTCGCCGCCCTCGCGCCGCACAAACGCGTCGGGGTCGTCGCCCGGCGGCAGCATCACGGCGTACACCGCCGACCCTTCCGTGAGGGCGCGTTGCACCTCGCTTTCGTCCACGCTCCAGTGTTCGAGAATCGTGTCTATGCCGCGCGCGGCGGCGCCTGCCCCGGCAGCGTCGGCGTCGTAGAGCAGCACGATGCGGCGCGTGTAGCGGCCCAGCAGCCGCACCTGCTCGGGCGTGAGGGCCGTGCCGCACGTGGCCACCGCATTCTCGACGCCCGCCTGGTGCAGCGCCGTCACGTCCGTGTAGCCTTCGACGAGAAACACCTCCTCCTCGCGCCGGATGGCCTGCCGCCCCTGGTACAGCCCGTAAAGCACGCGGCTTTTGCTGTACACGTCCGTCTCGGGCGAGTTGATGTACTTGGGCTGGTCGGGCGTGGCTTCGAGAATGCGCCCGCCAAAGCCGACGACTTTACCGAGGTGCGAGAAGATGGGAAACACGACGCGGCCCCGGTAGCGGTCGTAATGCCCCGAGCCGTCTTTGCGGGGAATGACGAGGCCCGCCTTTTCGAGTGTTTCGGGGGCGAAATGCGCGCCGGTGGCGGCCGTCAGCAGGGCGTCCCACGCGTCGGGCGCGTACCCCAGCCCGAAACTTTTGATGGTTCGGGGGGCGATGCCGCGCGTCTCGAAATACGCCAGCCCGCGCCGCCCCTCGGGCCGCTGCGTGAGTGTGTCGTAGAAAAAGCGCCCGGCCCAGCGGAGGGCGGCGTAGAGGGCTTCTTTCTCGTCGGCTTTTTCCTGCGCGCCCGGCTCCTCCTCGGGCAGCGCCACGCCGTAGCGGTCGGCCAGGACGCGCACGGCCTCGTAAAACTCGACGCCCTCCATCTGCCGCAGAAACGAGAACACGTCGCCGCCGATGCCCGTGGCAAAGCACTTGAAGATGCCCTTGCCGGGGTGGACGCTGAACGAGGGCGTCTTTTCCTGCTTGAAAGGCGAGAGGCCGAAGTAGTTGGCGCCGCGCTTTTTGAGCTTCACGTAGTCGCCGACGACCTCCAGGATGTCGGCGCGCTGGCGGACTTCTTCGACTTTTTCGGGCGGGATGCGCATGGCGGAGCGGGTGGGCCGCCGTCAACGACCCGCGCCCCGGCGGGTGCCCGCCCGCGCCCCGGCGTCACGCCAGCGCCGGCGGCGCCGTGACGGGCAGCGCCGCGCCTTCGATGGGGGCCATGTGCGGCGGCTGGTCGCACTGGCACGCGGGAAGCGCGGCGGCGCAGACGAAGAGGAGGGCGAGGAAAAGGCGTTTCATGGGAGTCGGAGTCGGGCGCGGGGTGGGCCGAAAAGATAGGCGGTAGCGGGGCGCGCAGGCCAGCGGCAAAAGCGCCAATCGTGCAAAACGGACGGCGGCGCGGCCTCCCCTGCCCTGCCCCTACATTGCACCTGGCTTTCCCCTCCCGCGCCCATGCCTGCCGTGCTCGATGCCGCCCCTGCCCGCTTTGCAGCGCTGGTAAACCTCGTCAGCCGGGCGCCGGGCGGGCGCGATACGTTCGCGGTGGCGGCGCCTTTTACGGGCGCGCCTATCGCCACGCTGCCCCTCTGCACGGCAGCGGACGTGGCGTGGGCCGTGGGCCGGGCGCGCGAGGCGCAGGAGGCGTGGGCGCGGGTGCCGCCGCGCCGGCGTGCCGCCGTCGTGCTGCGCTTCCACGACCTGGTGCTCCGGCGCCGCGAGGACCTCATCGGCCTGATGCAGCTCGAAAGCGGCAAGGCGCGCCGCCACGCTGCCGAGGAGGTGCTGGACGTGGCCCTCAACGCCCGCTACTACGCCTTCCGCGCGCCGCGCTGGCTGCGGCCCCGGCGCCGGCGCGGCGCCCTCCCCGGCCTCACGCGCACGACGGAGCACCGCCACCCCCTCGGCGTCGTCGGCCTCATCGCGCCGTGGAATTACCCCCTCACCCTGGCCGTCTCGGACGCCCTGCCTGCCCTGCTCGCCGGCAACGCCGTCGTCCTCAAACCCGCCGAGCAAACGTCGCTGACGGCGCTGCGGGCGCTGCACCTGCTCCACGAGGCGGGCCTGCCACGCGGCCTGTTCCAGGTCGTGACGGGGCGCGGCGAAACCCTCGGCCCGCCCCTCATCGGCGCCGTGGACGGGCTGGGCTTTACGGGCTCGACGGCCACGGGGCGCGCCGTAGCGGCAGCTGCGGGGCACCACCTCATCCCCGCCTCGCTCGAACTGGGCGGCAAAAACCCGCTCATCGTGCTGGACGATGCCGACGTGGAGGCCGCCGTCGAGGGGGCCGCGCGCGGCTGCTTTGCCAACGCGGGGCAGCTTTGCGTGGCGCCCGAAAGGCTGTACGTCCACGAAAAGGTGTACGCCGCGTTTCGGGACGCGCTGGTGCGGCGCATCGGCGCGATGCCTGTCGGGCGCGACGGGTACGATGTCGAGATGGGCTCGCTCGTGTCGGCAGCGGTGCTCGAAAAGGTAGAAACGCACGTCGCCGATGCCGTCGAGAAGGGCGCGGCGGTGCTGGCGGGCGGGCATCGGCTGCCCCACCTCGGCCCGCTTTTCTACGCGCCGACGCTGCTCGAAGGCGTGCGCGAGGGGATGCTGGCCTACCGCGAGGAGACGTTCGGGCCGGTCGCCGCACTCTACCCGTTCGCCTCCGATGCCGAGGCCGTCCGGCTGGCCAACAGTTCCCCCTACGGCCTCAACGCGAGCATCTGGACGCGCAGCGCGGCGCGGGGACAGCGGCTGGCCGCGCAGCTTCGGTGCGGCACGGTCAACGTCAACGAGGTGTATGCCGCCGCCTGGGCCTCGCTCGACGCGCCGATGGGCGGCATGAAGGCGTCGGGGCTGGGCCGCCGCCACGGGCGCGAGGGCTTTTTCAAATACACCGAGGCGCAGACCATTGCCGTGCAGCGCCTGCACCCCATCGGCCCGGCGCCGGGCGAAGGGGCGGAAACCGTCGTGAAGCTGATGACGACGCTGCTGCGCGTGCTGCGCCACGTGCCGGGGTTGCGGTGAGGGGGTTTGTCATTTGTCATTTGTCATTTGTCATT
>CBDUCD010000296.1:0-3937 GCA_965365535.1 uncultured Rhodothermales bacterium
CGGTAGCAGAAAAACGCCCCGCCCCAACGCCCTGCCCGCCTGTCCGTTCGGCCCCGGCCCGACGTGACGGCTGTGTAGAAATGCCGGCGGCGCGTTGCCCGGCGGCGTTCGGGGCGCTACCCTGAGGGCACCACCAACCCCGGCTGCCATGCGCTTCGCCCCCATCGCCCTGCTGCTCCTCTCGTCCTGCACAGCTCCCGCGTCGGGGCAGGTTTCGGACAAGCTGGCGCGGGCCTTTCCCGCCCTCACGTTTGCGTCGCCCGTGGACATCCAGGCGCCGCCGGACGGCTCGGGGCGGCTGTTCGTCGTCGAGCAGGGCGGCACCATTCGCGCCTTTGACGAAAGGGACGCGGTGGCCACGGCCTCCCTGTTTCTCGACCTCACGGATCGCGTCGTCAGCGGCGGCGAGCGCGGCCTGCTCGGCCTCGCCTTCCACCCGCGCTTTCCCGACAGCGCCTACGTCTTTGTCAACTACACGGCGCCCAGCCCGCTGCGCACCCGCATCAGCCGGTTTACCGTGGCCGGGGGCGTGGCCCAGGCGGCCAGCGAAAAAGTCCTGCTCGAAGTGGCGCAGCCTTTCAGCAACCACAACGCGGGCCAGCTTCAGTTTGGAGGGGACGGCTACCTGTACGTCGGGCTGGGCGATGGCGGCTCGGGCGGCGACCCGCAGGGCAACGGCCAGAACCGGGCGACGCTGCTGGGCGCCCTGCTCCGCCTCGACGTGGACGGCGGCGGGCTGCCTGCCGACTGCGGCGGCGCGGCGGCGCGCTACACCATCCCCGCCGGCAACCCGTTCGTGGGCGCGGCGGGCGCCTGCGACGAGATTTACGCTTATGGCCTCCGCAACCCGTGGCGCTTCAGCTTCGGGCCGGACGGTACCCTCTTCGTGGCGGACGTGGGCCAGGGCGCGTGGGAGGAGGTGGACACCGTCGCGGCGGGCGGCAACTACGGCTGGAACCGGCTCGAAGGCACGCACTGCTATGGCGCCGCTACGTGCAGCCGCGAAGGCACGCTGCCGCCCGTCGCCGAATACCCGCACGACGCCACCACGGGCGGCTTTTCCATCACGGGCGGCTACGTCTATACGGGATCGGAGGCAGGCTGCGAAGCCTTTCGGGGGCGGTACTTCTACGGCGATTACGTGTCGGGCAACGTGTGGACGCTGGACGTGCGCGGCGACGCGCCCCGCGTCGAGCAGCTGATTTCCCGGTCGGGGCTGAGCCTTTCCACCTTTGGCGTGGGCGGCACGGGCCGCCTCTACCTCGCCGACCTCAACGGCGGCGCCCTCTACCGCCTCGACTGCGAGGCGCTGGCGACGGGCATGGCGCCCCTGCCCGCGGGCACCCCGTTCGGCCTCGGCCCCGCCCTCCCCAATCCCGCTGCGGATGGCGTCCGGCTGGCGCTGACGGGGGCGCCGGGCACGACGGCCCAGGTGCGTCTTTACGACGTGCTCGGGCGGGCCGTCGCCACGCTGTTCGACGGGCTGCTGGCGGGCAGCGAGACGCCCGTTCGCCTCGACCTGTCGGGCCTCGCGGCGGGGACGTACTTCGTCCGGGCCGAGGCCGGCGCGCAGGCCCTCACCCGGACGGTGACGGTGGCGCGCTGATCAGTACGCCGCCTCCGTCGCGCCCGTCTTTTTCAGCAGCACCTGGGTAAAGACGAACAGGATGGCGAAAATGATGAGTGAGAGGGCCGCCGCCCACCCGAAGCGGTACATCGAAAACGCCGCCTTGTACACGTACGAGACGAGGATGTGCGTCTGGTCGTTGGGCTCGCCGCCGTTCGAGACGAGCCACACGACGTTGATGTTGTTGAACGTCCAGACGGTGCCCAGCGTGATGGCCGGGATCATGACGGGGCGCAGCAGGGGCACGGTGATGTTCCAGAACTTGTGCCACGCGCTCGCGCCGTCCACGTCGGCGGCTTCGTAAAGCTCGCCCGGAATGGACTGCAGGCCGCCCAGCGCCACGACCATCATAAAGGGAAAGCCCAGCCAGATGTTGGTCAGGATCGCGGCGGCAAAGGCGTTGAACGGGTCCGTCAGCCACGCGACGGGCGAGAGGCTGAAAACCTTTGTCAGAAACAGGTTGATGGAGCCGTACTCGTAGTTGAACATGCCGCGCCACGTGAGGGCGGTGATGTACTGCGGCAGCGCCCACGGCAGAATGAGCAGCACGCGCCACGCCCCCTTGCCGACGACGAACTTCTGGTTGAGCACGACGGCCAGCAGCACCCCCAGCCCGACGTGGAAAACCACGTTCACCGCCGTCCAGATCAGGGTTTTGACGAGAACCGTCCAGAACGCCGGCTCGCGGGCGACGGCCACGAACTGCTGGAACCCGATCACATCCCAGTCGCGGATGTGGTACAGGTTCATGTTCGAGAGCGACAGCACGACGTTGTAGAAAAACGGGTACGCCACGACGGCCAGCACGATGACGACCGTGGGGCCCAGCAGGGCCAGCAGAAACAGGTTGTGCCGCCCCCCGTCGCCCTGCCACCACCGGCGCGGCGCGGGCACGTGCGTGGAGGGCGCCTTTTCCTTGGTGCGCACGCGCGTCTCCAGCGCGGCAACCTGCGGGTTTTCGTCCATCTGGAAAGGGTGGGGTTGCGGGTGTCGAAGGTCGGGTTGCAGGTGCGGTTCGAGATGGTCGGGCACGTACTCATCGTTCGGCACCCGGCACTCGACGTTCGACCCCTACAAAAAGGTGTCGTCAATGCGTTTCTGGACTTCGCGCTGCATCAGGGCGGCGCCCGCCTCGGGGCCGATGGCGCCGTTCATGACGAGCTGGTAGGGGCCGCGCATCCCGTCCCACACCTGCCGCATCTGGGGCTGGAGCGGCATCGCCCGCCCCACGGCCACCTGCCGCATCGAGGCGTTCAGCAGGGCGTTGGACGCCACGGCGGGCGCCTCGGCCACGCGCGCGATCACGGGAATCGTCGCCAGCCGGAGGGCCATCTCGGTCTGCATGTCGGCGCCGGTGAGAAATTGCAGCAGGTCGGCCACGTACGGCAGCTTCCAGTCGGGCACGTTGACGTTGACGGAGTAGCCTTTCGACGAGACGACGGGTGCCGCCCACCGCCCCGTCGCGCCGATGCGCGGGATGCGGGCGATGCCGTAGTCAATGCCGGCGTCGCCGTAGCCCGACCACGCCCACGGCCCGTTGATGATGGTGGCCGCGCAGCCGTCCTTGAACTGGGCCTCGGCGACGTTGTAATCGACCTCGCGGGGGATGATGCGGTAGCGGTCGCGCAGGTCGAGCACGAACTGGATGGCGCGGGCCGTCTGCGGCGTGTCGAGCGTGGGCGTGCCGTCGTCGTTCATCACCCAGCCGCCGAAGCCCGTCAGGAAGGGGATGAAGAAAAACGGCTCGGTGTAATTCCACGTCAGGCCGTACACCTCGCGGTCGTTGTTTTTGCCGCACTTCTGCGTGGCCATGACGTTTTCGAGGCGCGGGATGAGTTCGTCCCACGTCTCGGGCACGTCGGGCAAGAGGGCCTTGTTGTACACGAGGGCGAGGTGGTTGCCCACCTGGTCGGCCACGAGCCACTGTTGCCCCTGCCAGCCCAGCACGCCCGACGAGTCGAACTGCGCGAGAAAGTCGGCGCCGAGCACGTCGGTGATGGGGCGGATCGAGCCTGTCATGGCGAGGATGGACATGTTGTCGCTGGGTCCGAAAACCACGTCCGGCCCCTGCCCGCCCACACTGGCGATGACGAAGAGGTTGCGCAACTCCTCGTTTTCGCGGTAGAGCACGTCCACCCGGCGGTCGGGGTGGGCGGCGTTGTAGGCGGCAATCTGCCCCTCGAAAAAGGTGCGCTCGCCGCCCGTTTTCTGGTGCCACAAGGTGAGGACGACCGGCCCCTCGGCAGGCGGGCCGCTGTCGGGCGCGCGGCACGCGGCAAGGGCAAGCAGCGCGGCCAGCAGGGGCAGGCG
>CBDUCD010000297.1:0-3936 GCA_965365535.1 uncultured Rhodothermales bacterium
AAGGTGCGTTACAATCTTTCAGAGCTGGCATGAAGCCCCGCTCGGCGTCAGAACGTCCAGATGAGCTGGGCTTTTGCCTCGCGGGCGCGGTTGCCCCGCGTCGCGTCCAGCCCGCTGCCCAGCGATGTCACGTTTTCGCGGCGCGTGACGGCGTAGCGCGCTTCGAGCACGAGGCCGTCGAGGGGCCGCCAGCGCGCCACGGCGTACTGCCGCGCGCCCTGCCCGTAAAGCGCCGGGATGCTGAAGCCGTAGCGGATGTCCTGCTCGTAAGCGTACAGGCGGGCGTCGTAGCCGTCGGTGTCGTAAAGGGCGAGGCGCAGGTCGAGGGTAAGGGCGGGGTGCGGGGCGAAGCGCACGTCCTGAAACACGAGAAAGCCCTCGGCCCACGCCTCGCGCGCGGCACGGAAGCGCGTGCCTTCCAGCCGCAGGCGCAGCGTGAGGCGGCGCGAGAATACGTACTGGCCCTGCCACCTGAGCGACTGCCGCGTTTCGGGGCGCACGGCGGCGATGCCTTCGGGCGTCGAGAAGCCCTCCTCGCGCGTCTCGCCCCGCAGCGACACCTCCTGCACCAGCCAGCGGCGCGGCGCGTGCGTCGCCGTCAGGCGGGCGTCGAGGCCCTGCGTGGGGCGCGGCACGTTGAAGCGCAGCCACGGAAACCGGTACTGATCCACGTAGCCCTGGAGGGTGAGCGTGCGGCGCGGGCGCAGCAGCAGGCCCACGTACACGCCCTGCTCGTTCTGCGTGGCGCCCACGCGCTCGCCAAAGGCGTAGCCGTGCAGGCTCGTGAAACCCCGCGGGTAATGGCGCGCCAGCACGATGGCCTCGCCCGTGCGCCCCAGGTCGTACAGGGCGCCGCCCACCCACGCCGTCGCGCCGGCGCGCGCCACCTCGCCGAAAAACGACGCCGGGCCGGCAAATACGTGCCCGAAAACCCCTGCCGCCCGCGCCCGCTGCCCCCGGAAATCGAAAAGGGCGTCGGGCGCACTGCGCGGCACGAGGGGCGTGTCGTAGCGCGTCTGCACGGCGGTGGCGCCCACGCGGTAGCGGCGCCCCGTGTACGCGAGGGCGCCGCCCACTACCTGCTCGCCCAGCGCGTCCTTGCGGGCGATCTCGGCGCCCAGGCGGTGCAGCCCCGTTGCGCCGAAGGCCGACACGCCCGCGCTGTCGGCCCCGTCCACCGTCGCGTCGAGGTGGCGGCGGGAGTAGAAGCCTGTTGCGGCCAGCCGGGGCGTGACGAGAATCGTGGCGGCGACGCCCCGGAAAAACCGGTTCTCGTCGGTCGAGCCGTAGGGGCGCACGCCCGCGCCCAGGCGGCTCAGCCCGCGCGTGGCCTCGCGGCCCTTGCCCGGCGCCGCCGACCGCCACAGCACCAGCCCCTGCCCGAACGACGCCGTGAAATCGCCCAGCACAAGCTGTTCGACGCGCCCCATCTGCTCGGCGGCGACGTACGCCGACACGTAATCGTACCCCCACGTGCCCCGCCCCGGCTGCCACCGGAACGCCTCGCCGGGGTCTTTCTCGAGCGTGACGTTGGCCCATACGCGCCGCGCCGCCGACAGCCGCAGGCGCGTGTAGAGCTTGTCGGGCGATCCCGCGTACCGGCCCTCGTCGAATCCCCGCGGCGTTTCCAGGCGCCGGGCCCAGCGCTGGATGATCTGCCCGCGCACCTCTCGCCACTCTTTTCGCGTGGGCAGCGGCGGAAAGGGGCTGGCGCGGCGCGGCGACCTTTCGGGCGCCGGCCCGAGCCGCAGAAACGGACGCGCATTTTCGTAAACGTCGGGCGTGATGCCGGGCACCTGCTGCAACGCGGGCAGCGACGCGAAGGCCCCGGCAGAATCGCGGTAGGCGACGATGCGCGTGGCGAGCAGGGGCGTGAAGGCGGGGATGAGGGCCAGTTCGTCCGCCCGCGCCGCGTTGAGGTCGAAGGGGTTGGCGCGCAGCTCGTCCAGGAGGTCGGCGAGTTCTTCGGCATCGCCCGTCTCGGCGAGGGCTTCGATAAAGTCGGCCTCGATCTCGCCCGCCAGCGTGTCAGGCGCGGTCTGCGCGCCAAGTGCCGGCGCGAGCAGCGCGGCCAGCACGAGGCCGCCCAGCCACTTTACCACGACACGCCCAGTTCTACGGCGGGCGTCCAGCCCAGCACGTCGTGGCGCGTGGCCGCGAGGTCGGCGGCCAGCGTGCCCAGCCGCAGGCCCACCCCGGCGCTGAAAACCGTCGGCGCCGTCGCCGCGCCCACGCGCAGCGCGAGGGGCGTGGCAGGGCGGATTTCCAGCCCGCCCCGGGCCGAAAGGGGAAAGCGCGTGTCCTTCACCACGTCCGCCACGACGGCCACGCGCGCGTCGGGCCGGTAGCACAACCCCGCCGCAAAGGTCTGGGGCAGCGGTTCGAGGCCGGCCAGCCTGGCCGCGGCGAGGTTGCGGCCGGCGGCGCCCATCCACAGGCCCGGCCCTACTTCCACCTGCACGCCCGCGTCGAGGGCGACGCCCGTGCCGCTGCCGTAGCCCGCAATCTGCGCGTGGTGCAGCACGGCGGCCAGCCCCACCTGTACGCTGCGCTGCGTGCCGAGGGCAAAGGCGCGCCCCGCGCCCAGCGTCAGGTTGCTCGTGCGGAAGGCGTCGAAGCCCAGCGTCTGCGCGCCCACGGCCACGCCCGTGCGTCCCCACGGGTAGGCGAGTTGCAGCGCGCCCGTGCGCAGCTCGGCCAGCCCGAAGCCCTGATCGCCGTAGAGCTGGAGGCGCGGCGCCGACAGCGCCGCCAGCACCGCCGGGTTGAGGCTGGCCCATCCCGCCGCGTCGTCGGCCACGCCGGCGCCGGCACGGGCCGCGGCGCGGGCGCCCACCGCCGTCACGGTCTGCACGCCCACGCGCTCGGCCTCCTGTCCCTGCGCGGCAGACACCACGAAAATCAGCAGGGCGAAAAGGGCGGCGCGGCGCATGGGGAACGGGAGAGCGACCCGGCAATTTAGCACGCCGCCATCCGAATAAAGACACCCGCTGGCGCGTTTGCCCGGCGCCATTGCTCCATCCGTCTATCCCGGCCCTCCCGTGCGGCGATTCTTTTTCTTTCTGCCCTTCTGCCTGCTCGCGGCCCTGCCCGCCCGCGCCCAGGAACTCGACTGCAAAGTCACCGTCCGCTACGACCAGCTTCAGCGCACCGACGTGCAGTTTCTCGACGACTTTGCCCGCCTCGTCCGCGAGTATTTCAACGACCAGACGTGGACGCAGGACCGCTACGAGACGTACGAGCGCATCGCGTGCGACGTGAACATCCAGTTTACCGAGAGCGTCAGCCAGACGCGCTTTCGCGCCAACATGACCGTCAGCGCCCGCCGCCCCATCTACGGCACGCCGCAGGCCACGACGCTGTTCACCCTCGGCGACGAGACGTGGGATTTCGAGTACGTCCAGGGCGCCACCTTTACGCGCGACCTGACGCGCTTCGACCCGCTGACGTCGTTTCTCGACTTCTACGCCCTTCTCATCCTGGGCTACGATTACGACTCGTTCGCGCCTTTCGGCGGCACGCGCTTTTTCGAACTCGCCCGCGAAATCGCCACGCGCGGGCAGTCGAGCACGAACTCGGCGGGGTGGACGGCCTTTGGCAACGAGCGCACGAAAGGCCAGCTTATCGGCCAGCTCGTGGACCCGCGCTACCGTCCGCTGCGCCAGGCGACGTACGACGTGCACCGGCGCGGCCTCGACCTGTTTCTGCTGCGCCCCGAGACGGCGCGCGCGACGGTGTTCGCCTCTATCCAGGCCCTCCGCGCCCTCTACGACGAAGTGGCCAAGCAGTACGTCATTGACGTGTTTTTCCAGTCAAAGGCCGACGAGCTGACGGGGATGCTGGAGCGCTCCGACCACGCCGCCGAGGCGTACAGCCTGCTGGCCACGATGGATCAGCGCAACACCGACCGCTACGAACGCCTGCTCAACTGAGGCA
>CBDUCD010000298.1:0-3930 GCA_965365535.1 uncultured Rhodothermales bacterium
CCAGGTTGGCAAAGCCGAGCCCGAGCGGGCGGAAGTCGTGCGAGTTCTGCGCGATGGACGCGCTGGGGTAGCCGGCGGCGTCCACGAGGATTTCCATCGCCGTGATGTAAACCCGCGATGCAGCCCGAAAACGCTCCACGTCGAACGTGCCGTCGGGCTGCTGGAACTTGCGCAGATTCAGCGATGCGAGATTGCACGCACTGTTATCCAGGTGCATGTATTCCGAGCAGTTGTGGACAGCCACCCCCCCCGCGATAAAGTGGCTGGTGGTGGGCTCGGTGAGGTCGTACACCGGCTCTTCGCCCAGCAGCGTCAGCGACGCCAGGCGGTCGGTCATGCGGTCGCGGTAGGTGCCTACGCCCACGTTGAGGGCGCGCAGCGCTTCGGCCTTGCCGCTTTCCGGCATGAATCCGATGTGCTGCGCGAAGGCGACGCGGCTCGACCGGGTGATGCGGAGGCTGTGCATCTGCTGCACTGGGTACTCTTTGAGTCCGCCCCGCCCGTCCGGCAAGAGGGCGCGGCTGGTGAGGCGGCGGTCCCGGTAGAGTTTGCTTTTGATGCCGAAGCCGAGCAGTAGTACCTGCACCTGCTGGAGCAGCTTCTCGCTCGTCGAATCGAGCCCGACGTACTGCGTTTTGTCACCGATGTTGACGACCGTTCCGTCGGCGGTGAAAAGGCCGCGCAGCAGGGCGGCTGTCGCCTCCCGGTCGAGCCGCAGCGCCCGGTCGGCAAGGCGCTTGCCGGCACTGCCCTCCTCCATCACCGCCCACGTGCCGAGCAGGTCGAGCACCGAGGCTGCCGACGTGGCGACGGCGGCGCTGGTGCTGCGCTCGGTAACATGAACGGCGCTGCCGCGCCGCGCAAACCGGTTGACGACTTCGGCGGCTTTTTCGGACACCGACCATTCAAGTTGCTTGTTCATCGTCAGCGTTGCGATGCCGCCTGACAAGCACCTGTCTCCCAGCATCAGCCCCACGTATTCGGCCACATCGGCGTCGAGCGTTTCCGCACCGAAGCCCGGCGCGACGAGGCGCACCACGTCGTCTTTGGTAAGCTCGGAGGCTGCCACATCGCCCCGGTTTTCGGTCCACACGCGGTGGTCTGCCGTCAGCTTCACCTCGTAGCCTGCTCGGGTGCGGAGCCGGTACACAGGCTTCACGCCTGTCTCGACGACGCGCGTCGTGCGGTGCAGCTTGCCGTCGAGGCCGACCACGCGAGGCGTCTCGCCCAGCATCGCGTCGATGCGGCGCAGGCCATCCTCGGTCGCCACGAGCGTGTCGCCCGTCACGCAGGGATTGGACGAATTGATAGGACCCGAATTAGGTACGGTGTGCCATTTCTGGATCGTGTCCTCGTATTGCACGCCCGGATCGCCGCAAATGTGGGTGCCTTCTGCAATTTTGTGGAGCAGGTGGGCGGCGCTTACTTCCTCGACCACCTCGCCCGTCGTCACGGCGCGCAGGCCGTAGGGCGCGCCCGTTTCGAGGGCGTGGAAAAACGCGTCGTCGAGCCGCACGCTCTGGTTGACGTTCTGGAAGGCGACCGAGCCGTAGGCGGGGCCGTTGAAAGAGCCGTCGTAACCCTGTTCGATAAGCGCCCACGCCTTGCGCTCCTCGTCCTGCTTGGCCGTCACGAACTCCATCACGTCGGGGTGCCACGCCTTGAGCGTCTGCATGATGGCGGCGCGGCGCGTCTTGCCACCCGATTTGATCGTGCCGCCCGTCGCGTCCTGCACGCGCATGAACGAGACCGGTCCGGACGGGATGCCGCCGCCCGAAAGCTTCTCGCGCGAGGAGCGCAGCTTCGACCAGTCGGCGCCCACGCCCGAGCCGTACTTGAACAGGCGGGCGCTTTCGCCCATCAGCTGCCAGATGTCGTCTATGGAATCCTGGACGGAGATGATAAAGCACGCCGAAGCTTGCGGGCGCTCGTAGGGATCTACGGGCTCGACCTTGCCCGTTTTCTCGTTCCAGGCCCAGATGGTTTTGCCGCCCGTGTCGCGGATGCCGTAGAGGTGGTGCAGGCCCACGTTGAACCAGACGGGGCTGTTGAAGGCGCCGTACTGATTTACGCACAGCCACGTCAGCTCGTCGTAGAACCGGTCGGCGTCGGCAGCCGTGGCAAAGTAGCCGCGCGCCTGCCCCCAGTCGGTGATGGTGCGGGTGACGCGGTGGACGAGCTGCCGCAGGCTGTGCTCGCGCCCGCCTTTCGAGGGGTCGAGGCCGCCCTTCTGCACGTCGCCGTAGAAATACTTCGACGCGACGACGTTCGTGGCCAGCAGGCTCCACGAGGCCGGAAACTCGACGCCCCGCTGCTCGAACACGGCCTTGCCCGTGTGGCTGCGGATGGCCGCGTCGCGGGTTTCCCATTCAACCGAGCTGAACGGGTCCTGGCCGTCGGCGGAAAAGGTGCGGGTGATGGTGAGGCCCTTTTCGGGGGCGCGGGCGTCCGGGGACGTGGGCTGGGTGGGCATAGGGCGGCTACGGCTGAAAAGAGGACGGAAACGGCCAGAGACAGCAAGGCCCCGCCGGTCACGCCTCGAACCGGTCTGGCTTGTGGGGGCACGGCATCAATTAACCCAGGGCGTGGGGGCCAGGGCAAGCACAAGTTGTCCACAACGGTGGGATTCACAAACGGGCAGCAGCAGGCATAACGGATATCTTTCCACGATCTGCAAAAGCCCTTCAGCGCGCTGCAATGGGCTTTTCGATAGCCGCTATGCCGCCCGCCGCGCCCGCTGACGGCAGACCCGCCCGGCCCGCGCCGATAAGCCCCGCCCAGGTTATCCACAGGTGTGGATTCAAAACGGACATCCGCCGGGCGCCTGCCGGGCCCATCGCGCTGCGCGGACGCCCGCTGCGAATCACATGCTAAACACGATTCTGCTCTCGTCTCGCTCCCCATCCAAACCTCACGAAACCGCCGCGGCTGCCGTCCGGTTGGGGCGGGCATGACAGACGTTGCCGTAATTGGAGCCGGGCCCGTGGGGCTGGCGTGCGCCCTCGAAGCGCAGCGCGCGGGGCTGTCGGCGGTCGTGTTCGACAAGGGCGCGCTCGTCAACTCCCTTGTCGGGTACCCCACCAACATGGAGTTTTTCTCCACCCCCGACCTGCTCGAAATCGGCGGGCACCCGTTTCCGACGTTCCACTACAAGCCGCTCCGCGAGGACGCCCTCGACTACTACCGGCGTGTGGCCGAGGCCGAAAAGCTCGACCTCCACCTCTACGAGCGCGTCGAAAAACTCGAAGGCGCGGCGGGCAATTTCCAACTTGTGACGGATCGGGGCGCGTACGCCGCGCGGCGCGTCGTGGTGGCGACGGGCTTTTTCGACGTGCCCAACCCGCTGGGCGTGCCGGGCGAGGATTTGCCGCACGTGTCGTACTACTACAAGGAGCCGTTTGCGCACGTGGGGCAGGACGTGGTCGTCGTTGGCGCCAAAAACTCGGCGGCAAAGGCGGCGCTGTCGCTGTACCGCGCCGGCGCCCGCCCGACGCTCGTCGTGCGCGGGCCGGAAATCTCGCCGTCGGTCAAATACTGGATCCGGCCCGACCTCGTCAACCGCATTGCCGAGGGGCGCATCGCGGCGCACTTCGAGTCCACCATCGCGGCCATCCGCCCGGGCGAGGTGGACATCGAGACGCCGCGCGGGCCGCGCACGCTGCGGGCCGATTTCGTGTACGCCCTCGTGGGCTACCGGCCTAACTACGCCCTGCTCGGCGCCCTGGGCGTGGCGCACGGCGACGACGCGGCGCTGACGCCGATCTACGACGCGGACACGCACGAGACGAACCGGCCGGGCGTGTACATCGCGGGGACGGTCTGCGGCGGCCTCCACACCAGCCGCTGGTTTATCGAGAACGGGCGGCACCACGCCCGCGTCATCGCCGCGCACATGGCGGACGCGCTGCGGCACGAGGCGTTAGCCGCCTG
>CBDUCD010000299.1:0-3929 GCA_965365535.1 uncultured Rhodothermales bacterium
GGCAGGGACGGAAATAATCCCAGACTGCTGGCTTACGGGCGCATTCCCTTACTCGTCATGCCCGCCCCGCGGGCGGGATGGACTCCGGCGGAAAACAGAGAAGCCCGGCGCGCTACCACCGGGCTTTGTGCCTGCATCCTACTAGGACCGTAGCGGTCTCGGTGCAGGATCACGATGCTGCGCGCCTGCCCACGCAGCACTCCCGAGCCGTCATTGCAGGGCGGCAGGGCCTTGCAGCTCATGGGATTCGCCTGTCGTGCGCGGCGCGCTGGCTTGTTTCCTGAAGTCATGCATGGCCCTTCCGGTTTGTCGTGGCGAGCGAAGCGGGGCAATCTCGTCGTGCGGGGCAGCGGCGGCGGGATTGCCACGGCGCTTCGCGCCTCGCAATGACAACGGTGTAAGCGGATCTGGTGTCGCTGGTCATTCGTCATTCGTCATTCGCCACTCGCTACGGGCCTCACGGGCTGTAGCGGCCGTTTTCGGCGTGGAGCAGGCCGAGGGCTACGAGGGCGTCGAGCACGTCGGCGAGGGCGGCGGGGGTGGCGCCCGCGAAACCGGCGGCGGCTTCGGCGGGGGTGACGGGCGCGGGGGCGGCCTCGACGGCGCGGCGGGCGGCGGCAATGCGGGCCGAGAGGCCGCGCGGCCACGGCTGCCCCGCGGGCGCGGCGGCGGCTTCGGACGGCAGGGGCGTGGCGAGAGTTGTTTGCACGGCGCGCCCCGGCGCCTGGAAAAGGGGCCGCAGGTAGCGCACCTGCCCGGCGCCTTCCTCGGCCCGCCGGGCGGCGTTGAGGGCCACGAGGCGGGCCAGCACGTCGGCGTCCGCCGCGCCGGGGGGCAGGCCGTAGGCGGCCCCGACGGCCCGGTCGAGGCGGCGGTGGAGTTCGGCGAGGGTGGCGGCCAGCCCCCGCTCGGCGGCGTCGCTTTCCTTTTCCGACAGGGCGCGGCCCGCCCGCAGCGCGGCCACGGCGTTGTAGAGATCCGTCAGGCCCAGGCCGGGGTGGAGGCGTTGCCGCGCCTTGCGGTGCGCGTCGATGCTTTCGGCCAGGTGCCGGATTTCCGCCGCCTGCGCCGCGTCGGCGTCGGGAAAGGGAAACGTCTCGAAACAGCGGCTTTTGTTGTAGCGCGGATCGTTGCCGTAGCCCAGCCGCCCGCCCTGCGCCAGCGCCCAGAGTTCGTGGATGCGCGAGGAAAGCACGCCCAGATGGTAGGCGTCGTCCGAGGCGATGACGACGAGCATGTTGTCCGGCGCGATGTCGCTGCCGAGAAACTGGAACAGCCGGTGCTTGGCCGTCTCGACGGTGGCGATGTAGCGCGGCAGGCCGTCGAGGGCTTTTCGTAGTTCGCGGCGCGGCTCGCCGTGAATCCACCAGTTGTCGCGGTAGGTGGCGCGCCGGTTCGCGTCGCGTTCCGGCTTCACGGTCTGCAACAGGTGGTCGTACACCTCGGGAAACTGCACGCGCACCCCGTCCTCGTCCAGCCCGAACAGGTCAATCACCCACACGCCGCGCGGCGTGGCCGTCAGGTCGCGCCCGTTGCGGTAGGGGCGGATGTGCCGTTCCAGGCCGGGAATGCGGCCCAATCCCAGCTTTTCCGCCTCGCTTTTCGTCACGATGAATCCCGCGCCGTGCAGTTTGAGGCCGGGGCTGCTGATGTCTGCATTCGCTTCGAGAGGCCCGGCCTGCGTCACGTCCACGCCCACCGTCAGGTCGGGGTTGATGGTGCCCAGCGACTCGCTCAGCTCGACGCGCCACGAGCTTTCGTCGCCGCCGGCGTCTTCGCGGACGACGCGCGCCAGCTTGCCCGTCTCGGGCGCCACGTCGCGCGCCCCGACGGTCAGGGCAATGCGCACGGCGGCGCCGTCGCTGCCTTCCACCCACGGGTGGTCGGGCACGGCATAGGCCAGCCGCAGCGGGTTTTCCGCCGCGCCCAGGTGGCGTTCCACGACGCGCCGGTTAAAGGTCTGCGACAGGCTGTTGGTGGTGATAAAGCCGAAGCGCCGCGCCGCGCCCGCCCGCACCAGGGTGGCCGCCTGGTCCCACCAGTACATCACGAAATCGGCGCTCGGGGGCACGCGCCCCTCGTAGGCCCGCCACAGCGCCCCGGCGTAGGCGTCGCCGAGGGCATCGCGCAGCCGCGCCGCCCCGATAAACGGCGGGTTGCCGACGATGAAATGGGCGTCGGGCCACGGGGCCGGCAGGCCGTCTGGCGTCAGGATGGCGTCCTGCACGCGGATGTTGCCGTACGCCTGGAGGACGGGGTCGCCCAGCGCCTGGGCGCCGCCGTGCTGCCGGATCTGGCCCTGGAGGTAGCCGATCCACAGCACCAGGTCGGCGATGGCGGCGGCGCGCGGATTCACTTCGAGGCCGACGAGCTGGGCGGGCGTCACGGCCACGCCTTCGAGTTCGAGGGCGGCGCCGCCATACCGCGCCAGCGCCTGCCGCACTTCGCCTTCCAGCCTTTTCAGGTGGTCGAGCGTGACGTAAAGAAAGTTGCCCGAGCCGCACGCCGGGTCGAGCACCTGCACGCGCGCCAGCCGGGCCAGAAAGCCCGACAGCTCGCGCTGCGCTTCAAGGGCGGCGCGCTTCTGCGCGGCGGGCGACGCCTTTGCTTCGGCCCCCGCCTCGATAGCCGCCACGGCCGCCTGCACCGCCTCCCACTCGGCCTGCAACGGCTCGACGACGGCCGGCCCCACGAGGCGCTCGACGTACGCGCGCGGCGTGTAGTGGGCGCCCAGGTGGTGCCGCTCGGCGGGGTCGAGGGCGCGTTCGAGAAGGGTTCCGAAAATGGCCGGCTCGACGCGCTGCCAGTCCTGCCGCGCCGCCGCGAGCAGCTCGGCGAGGGCGTCGGCAGAAAGCGGGAGGGCCGTCGTGTCGTGGAACAGGCTGCCGTTGAAGCGGCGCAGGCGGGCGCGCAGCTCGGGGGCGTAGCCGCCCGTGTCCATGGCCTGCCACAGCGCGGCGAGGCCGTCGGGCAGCACGTCGAGCGCGTCGCGGTAGCTTTCGAGCAGGCGCGTAAAAGCGCGCTCGGGCAGCAGGCCGGCGTCTTCGGCAAACATCGTAAACAGGCAGCGCGACAGAAAGCCGAACACGGCGTCGGGCGTGTGGCCGTCCTTTTCGAGGGCCGCCGCCACGCGCGCCAGCCGGGCAGCCAGGGCGCGCGTGACGCGGGCCTGGTGCCGCGTGGGGTCGAGGCTGTAAGGGTCGGCAAAAACGCGCCGCAGCCGGTCGCGCACGTCGTCGTCGTGGAGGGCCGTCAGGGAAAAGCGCTCCTGCCCCGGCGCGGGAAAAGGTTTGTAGAGCCGCCCCTGCCCCGAGAAGTCGGCAAACAGGTCGAACGAGTAGCCCACATCTACGACGACGAGAAAGGGCGGCACGGGCTCGCCTTCGCCCAGGTTGCGGGCGTAGCGGGCGGCCTGCTGCCGGGCGGCCACGAGGGCGCGCTCCCACGCGCGCGAGCCGCGCACGCCGTGGCCCGTGCCCTGCCGGGCGGTTTTGGCGTCGGCGCCCTGCTTGGTTTCGAGGACGAAGTGGCCGCGCCGGTACAGGTCTATGCGGCCCAGCGTGGCGTCGGGCGCGTCGCGGAAGCGGACGCTTTTCTCGAACACGAAGGCGTCGTCGTCGGGGCGTCCCGTCGTGGGCCGGGGCCGCTCGACGCCCAGCACGTCGCAGAGTTCGGCCAGGAAAAGCTGGTAGTTGGCGCGCTCGGCGGCCTGCGCGGCCTTCCAGCGGGCAATGAAAGCAGCAACGGCAGCGATGGCGGCAGGGGGGATGGTGGAGGGCTGCAATCTATGCTGCGGGAGGGGGAGATTGGCGGGTGGAGGTTGGCGGTTGACGGGTTGGAGGTTGGCGGTGGGCGAGTTGGCGACCTGCCGCGCCGGTGTGCGCATCCGTGGGGGCGCGGGGCATGGCGTCCTTGCCTGTCGCGGCGCC
>CBDUCD010000300.1:0-3893 GCA_965365535.1 uncultured Rhodothermales bacterium
GGCATTCGCCACTCTCGAAATCCCATGCCTCTTTCCGGTCGCGTGCTCGTCGTGGACGACAACGAGGACGTGCTGACGGCCATCCGGCTGCTGCTGCACGGCCACGTCGAAAGCGTGCAGACGGCCCTGTCGCCCGCCGCGCTGCCCGCCCTCCTGCGCGAGGGGGGCTGCGACGTGGTGCTGCTCGACATGAACTTTTCCCGCGACGCTTCCAGCGGCGCCGAGGGGCTGCACGTGCTCCAGCAGACGCTTGCCCTCGCGCCCGACGTGGCCGTCATCATGATTACGGCGTATGGCGAACTCGACCTGGCCGTGCGCGCCATGAAGTACGGCGCCGTTGACTTCGTCACCAAGCCGTGGGACAATGCGCGGCTGCTGGCCGCCGTGCAGGCTGCCGTGGTGCTGCGCCGCACGCGCACCGCGCTGCCGCCGCGCCCGCCCGCCGCCACGCCTTTTCCCGAGATTCTGGGCGCCAGCCCGGCCATGGCCCGCGTGTTCGAGACCGTCCGCAAGGTGGCGCCGACGGATGCCAACGTGCTCGTGACGGGCGAGAACGGCACGGGCAAGGAACTCGTCGCGCGGGCGTTGCACCGGGCCTCGGCGCGGGCGGCGGGGCCGTTCGTGGCTGCCGACCTGGGGGCGCTGCCCGAGGGCCTTTTCGAAAGTGAACTCTTCGGCCACGCCCGGGGCGCCTTCACGGGCGCCGCCGCCGACCGGGCGGGCCGCTTCGAGGCTGCCGGCGGCGGCACGCTTTTCCTCGACGAGGTCGGCAACGTCACGCTTGCGCAGCAGGCCCGCCTGCTCACGGTGCTGCAACGCCGCGAGGTGACGCGCGTGGGCGAAGTCGCCCCGCGCCCCCTCGACATCCGGCTCGTGAGCGCCACCAACGCCCCCCTCGCCCGCCGCGTGCGCGACGGCGCCTTCCGGCAGGATCTGCTGTTCCGCCTCAACACGGTCGAAATCCACCTGCCCCCGCTGCGCGAGCGTGGCGACGACATCGCGCTGCTGGCCCACCACTTTCTGGCCCACTACGCGCGGCAGTACGGCCGGCCCGCCCGGCGGCTGGGCGCGGCGGCGCTCGACAAGCTGCAACGCTACCCGTGGCCCGGCAACGTGCGCGAACTCCAGCACACGCTGGAACGCGCCGCGATCCTGTCCGACAATGAAACCCTCGCGCCCTCGGACTTCTCGCTTTCGGCAGCAAGCGCGCCTGGTGCCGAGCAGGACGCGCTGCCCCTCTCGCTCGACCTGGAAGAAATGGAGCGCGACGCCATCCGCCGGGCGCTGAGCAAGCACGGCGGCAACATCAGCCGCGCCGCCGACGAGCTGGGCCTGTCGCGCGCCGCCCTCTACCGCCGCATCGAGAAGTACGGGTTGTAGGAGAGGGGGTCGTGAGGTGGCGAGGTGGTGGGTAGCGCGCAGGGGTGAGGCGCTGCCCGGTGGCGCCGGCAGGCAACCAGGAAAGCAACGGCAGGTCTGCTTTTTTCACCTCTTGCACGTCTCACCTCCTGCATGTCCACTCGCTGTCCGCCATCTTCGCCATCAGCCTCGACCAACCACCCCGCCCCCTCACCACTCCGCCACCCGACAAAATGCCCGACGCCCTCGTCCCGCTTCGCCGGTTGTGGCGGCGCCAGCGCGTGCAGGTGGTGCTGCGCGTGGTGGGGGCGGCGGCGTTTGCGGGCGCGCTGGTGCTGGGCGTGCAACAGGGCGGGCAGGGCGGATGGGCCCTCGCGGCGCTGGCCGGGCTGGGCGTTGGAATGCAGGCCGGCGCCCTCGTCCGGCTGTCCGACCGGGTGCCGCGCGACCTGCTGCGCTTTCTCGAAGCCATCCGCTACGACGACTTCTCGGCCACCTTCTCGCCGCACGACGCGGGCGCGCTGCACGCCCGGCTGGCGGCGGCCTTCGAGGAGGTCAGCGGGGCCTTCCGCCGCGTGCGCGCCGAGCGCGAGGAGCAGGCCCAGTACCTGCAAGCCGTGGTGCGGCACGTGGGCGTGGCCCTTATCGCCTACCGCGCCGACGGGCAGGTGACGCTTTTCAACACCGCCGCCCGCCGCCTGCTCGACGTGCCCGGGCTGGGCACCATTGGCGCGCTGGCCCGCGTGGACGAAGGGCTGGCCCGCACCGTGGCGGCGCTCGCGCCCGGCAGGCGCGCCCTCGTGCGGCTTGCCCGCGCCGACCGCGTGCTGCAACTCGTGGTTTTCGCCACCCAGTTCGAGCTCGACGGCGCGCGGCACACGCTGGTCTCGTTCCAGGACATCCAGCCCGAGCTGGAGGAAAAGGAAAGCGAGGCGTGGCAGCAGCTCACGCGCGTGCTTACCCACGAGATCATGAACTCCATCGCCCCCATCACGAGCCTGGCCGAGACGGCGCAGCACGCCCTCGGCGCCGGCACGCCCGCCGCGCGCGAAACGGCGGCGGAGGCGCTTGCCACCATCGGGCGGCGCGGGCAGGGGCTGCTGGCGTTTGTCGAAGCGTACCGCAGCCTGACGCGCGTGCCCCGCCCCCGGCTCCGCCTGTGCGCCGTTGCACCGCTTTTCGACGACGTCATCCGGCTGCTGCGCACGTCGGCGCGGGCGCAGGGCGTAACCCTCGAAGCCGACGTGCAGCCCCCGACGCTCGAAGTCGCCGCCGACCCCGAACTCGTCGAGCAGGTGCTGATCAACCTGACGCTCAACGCCCTCCAGGCGATGGAGGGACGCGGGACGGGGCGCGTGGTGCTGCGCGGCGAGGCGGGGCCGTCGGGGCGCGCCGTGCTGCGCGTCGAGGACGATGGGCCAGGCATCCTGCCCGACGTGCTCGACCGCATCTTCGTGCCCTTTTTCACCACGCGGGCGGGCGGCAGCGGCATCGGGCTGAGCCTGTCGCGCCAGATCATGCGGCGCCACGGCGGCCTCATCACCGTCCACACGCCCCCCGGCGGGGGCGCCACGTTCACCCTGTACTTCTGAGCCGAGTTTGACGCCCCCGTTACGATACCGAGCACGGGCGCCCCTGCCGGGCCCGGTGCTGCATATTGGGGCGTCATCTCACCCCATTTGACATGCAGAAAGCTGCCGGTCTCGTCGGCTGCATCGTCCTGTGCCAGCTATCGGGCGTACTGGGCGCGCTCACGACCGACACGGGTTCGAGTTCGTGGTACGTGGCGCTGGCCAAGCCGCCTTTCAACCCGCCCTCGTGGCTTTTCGGCGTCGTGTGGCCCCTGCTGTACCTGCTCATGGGCATTGCCCTGTGGCTCGTGTGGCGGCAGGGCGCGCAGCACAGCCAGGTCAGCACGGCGCTGGCGCTTTTCTTTGCCCAGCTCGTGCTCAACGCCGCGTGGTCGCCCATCTTTTTCGGCCTCCACAGCATCACCGTCGCCCTGTTCGTCATCGTGGTACTGTTCGGGCTCATCCTTGCCACCATCCGCGCGTTTTATCCCCTTTCGCGCGCAGCGGCGTGGCTGCTCGTGCCGTACAGCTTGTGGGTGGCCTTTGCAACCGTCCTCAACGCCAGCATCCTCTGGCTGAATGTTTGATGGCGTTCGTTGATGGTTGAACAAACCCAACAAACCTCCTACCCTTCCATTACCTGGAAAACGAAAAACTTCAGGTAGTGCGTTTCGGGCATCGTGTCGAGGATGGGATGGTCGGGGGGCTGGCCGCCGCGCCAGAGCAGGCGCAGCGACACCCCCGCCTTGCGGGCGCTGTAGCGGACGATTTTGAGGAAGTCGTCCTCGCCCACGGCCTGCGAACACGACGCCGTGGCGAGGATGCCGCCGGGCGCGAGCAGTTGAAACCCGTTGATGTTGACGCGCTGGTACGCCTTTGCGGCGTCGTCGGCGTGGCGGCGGCTTTTGGCGAAGGCCGGCGGGTCGAGCACGACGAGGTCGAAGCGCTGCCCCTCGTCCACCA
>CBDUCD010000301.1:0-3892 GCA_965365535.1 uncultured Rhodothermales bacterium
TCGGGCGCGACGAGGAAATCCGCCGCGTGCTGCAAATCCTGTCCCGCCGCACCAAGAACAACCCCGTGCTCGTGGGCGAGCCGGGCGTGGGCAAGACGGCCATCGCCGAAGGGCTGGCCATCCGCATCGTGCAGGGCGACGTGCCCGAGGGGCTCGAGGACAAGCGCATTCTCGCGCTCGACATGGGCGCGCTCGTGGCCGGCGCCAAGTACCGCGGCGAGTTCGAGGACCGGCTCAAGGCCGTCGTCAAGGACGTGTCGGAGGCGAATGGGCAGATCATCCTCTTCATTGACGAGATGCACACGCTCGTGGGCGCGGGCGCCGCCGAGGGCGCGATGGACGCCGCCAACATCCTCAAACCGGCGCTGGCGCGCGGCGACCTGCGGGCCATCGGCGCGACGACGCTGGACGAGTACCGCAAGTACATCGAAAAAGACAAAGCCCTCGAACGCCGCTTCCAGATGGTGCTCGTGGACGAGCCTTCCGTCGAGGATACCATCTCGATTCTGCGCGGCATCAAAGACCGCTACGAGGTGCACCACGGCGTCCGCATTACGGACGGCGCCATTGTGGCCGCCGCCGAACTCTCGCACCGCTACATCACCGACCGCTTTTTGCCCGACAAGGCCATTGACCTGGTAGATGAGGCGGCGGCGCGGCTGCGCATCGAAATCGCCTCGATGCCCGAAGAACTCGACACGCTCGAACGCCAGATCCGCCAGCTCGAAATCGAGCGCGAGGCCGTCAAGCGCGAGGGCGACGACGCGAAAATTGCGCGCCTGTCCGAGCAGCTCGCCAACCTCGACGCCGACCGGACGGCGCTCCGGGCGCGCTGGCAGCAGGAAAAAGAGCTGCTGCACGTCGTCCAGCAGGCCAAGGAAGAGGTGGAGGCCCTCAAAGTCGAGGCCGAAAACCTGGAAAGAAGCGGCGATTACGGGCAGGTGGCCGAGATCCGCTACGGGCGCATCCCGGAGGCCGAGGCGCGCATGGCCGGCGCGCGGCAGCAGCTCGAAGCCATGCAGGCCGGCGGCACCCTGCTGAAGGAAGAAGTGGACGCCGAGGACATCGCGCAGATCGTGAGCAAGTGGACGGGCGTGCCCGTCTCGCGGATGCTGGAGGGCGAGCGGCAAAAGCTGCTGCGCCTGGAAGACGCGCTGCGCCGGCGCGTCGTGGGGCAGGACGAAGCGCTGCACGTCGTCTCGAACGCCGTCCGGCGCGGGCGCGCGGGGTTGCAGGAGGCGTCGCGGCCCATCGGCTCGTTCATCTTTCTGGGCACCACGGGCGTGGGCAAAACCGAACTTGCCAAGGCCCTGGCCGCCTTTCTCTTCAACAGCGAGGACGCCCTCGTGCGCATCGACATGAGCGAGTACCAGGAGCGCCACAGCGTGAGCCGGCTCGTGGGCGCGCCTCCGGGCTACGTGGGGTATGAAGAAGGCGGCCAGCTAACGGAAAAGGTGCGCCGCAAGCCCTACTCGGTCGTGCTCCTGGACGAGATCGAAAAGGCGCACCCCGAGGTGTTCAACATCCTCCTGCAGGTGCTCGACGACGGGCGCTTGACGGACTCGCAGGGCCGCACCGTTGACTTTACCAACACACTCGTCATCATGACGAGCAACCTGGGCAGCGAGGTCATCCGCGAGCGCCTCGACGCGTTTGACGGCGACGTGCCCGAGGAAGCCGAGGCAAAGCTGCACGACGAGGTGATGGCGCTTTTGCGGCAGCGGCTGCGTCCCGAATTCCTCAACCGCATTGACGAGATCGTGATGTTCCACCCGCTCCAGCGCGCCAACATGCGCGGCATCGTGGACATCCAGTTCGAGGGGTTGCGCCGCGTGGCGCTCAAAAACCACGACCTGACGGTGGAGCTGACCGCCGCCGCCCGCGACTGGCTGGCCGACAGGGGCTACGACCCCGTTTTCGGCGCCCGCCCGCTCAAGCGACTTATCCAGCGCGAAGTCGCCAACAAGCTGGCCGAGGAGATCCTGAGCGGCTGGCTCCAGCCCGGCGAAACCATCCGCATAGACGCCGCCCCCGACGGCGCCGGCCTGACGATGGAGACGACCGAAGCGGCGCAGGCGTGACGAACGAGCCCTCGGAGGATCGAACCCCTCTGAGGGCTTTTTTTGCTACAGGCTCGGGCGCACCCGCACCTGCCGGGCAGTGACGACGCTGAACGCGCCTTCCATTTCGCGTTGATGCTGCGCCAGCGCGTGCAACGTGAAGTGGATTTTCTCTCCCACCGCGCAGCCGGCCAGCAATGCCGTCTTCACGCGGCCTGCTGCGGCAGCGGATACGTTACGTCGGCGCGCAGCGCGGACGCGGCGAAGTCGCCAGGGGAGGGTCCGGCGGGGATGTTTTGCCGTTTTCCTGCGCGCGCCGCCTCGGCCTCGTGCTCGCGCAGCCTCCGTCAGCGGGCCACGACGAAAGCCTGGCGGGCCTGGTGGGCGTCTGCCTGCACGTGCAGCAGGTAAAGCCCCGAGGGCAGCGCAGACGTGTCGAAGTGCAGCGCGATGGGGCCGGCGGCGGCGCCCTCGTACACCCGGGCCACCCGCCGCCCCAGCGCGTCGAGCACGTCGGCCACGAGCAGGAGGGCGGGCCGGGCCAGCACCACCTCGGCCTGCACCAGCGCCCCTGCCGGGTTGGGGAACGGGGCGTGGAGCGTCAGCGGGGAAGCTACCTCGGGGGCGGCGCCGGCGGCCGTCGGGGTGGCCGTGGCGACCACGAACGTGCCCAGCGCGTCCACGCCTTCGCCCGCGCAGATGAGGTCGGGGTCGGCGCTGCTGGGGCTGAGCCACGACGCGAGCCGCTGCCACGGGGCGCTGCCGCCGGGCCGGTGGTACAGGCCGAGGGTTTCTGCCGGGAGCGACGGCGGGCGGTCGCTGAGCGTCACGCACACCAGGTCCACGGCAGCCGGCGCCGCGCCCGTGCCAAGCCGGTAGGCCCACGGCAGCGCCGCCCCCGGAGCCACGGCAGTCGCCGGAAGGCGCGTGATTTCGAGCACGCCGTCCTTTTCGGCTGAAAGGGCCACGAACACGCCCAGGCGCGGCGGCATAAACGAGCGCGATTCAAAGGCCGCCAGCGGCGCCACGAACCGCGTCACGTCGGCGTCGGCAAAGTCGGGCGTGCCGTCGCCGTCGGCATCGGCGGTGCCCTCGTCGCGGTCGCCCGCGCCGTCGCCGTCAGTGTCGGGCTGGAGGGCGCCGAGCAAGCCGGCCCGCGCCGCCGCCGACAGGCCCTCGCCATCGGTCACGCTCCACACGGCTTCCTGGAGTAGAGGCCCGGCGTCCAGCCCCAGCACGCCGCCGCGCACGAGCCCGGCGAGGTGCTGCGCCGCCCGGTCCGTCGAGGCGAGGGGCGCGCCATAGGCCAGCGACGCCTCGGGCGGGTCGCGGTGCTTGTTGGCGCACGCGCCGCACAGCACCAGCTCGGGCAGGCGCCCCAGCGGGTGGCGCGAGGTGGGCGGGACGGGCACGACGAGGTGCTCGACGAACAGGCCATGCTGAAACCCCTCGGACGCCGACGTGATGACGAGGGCGGGCGGAAAGTCGGCCTCGTCGAGCGTGACGGTGCTGTCGGTGTCGTTGCGGATGGGCACGCACAGGCACACCAGCCCCGACCCGACCGGCGGCAGCGTGTTGCGCCCTCCGCTGCACGAGCCGTCCGCGTTGGCAGCCGTGATGGGGCCGTCGAGCGACACGCCGGGCGGCAGGTGCCAGGCCATGCCCAGGGGCGCCGCCGTGCTCGCGCCAAAGCCGGGGCGTTCGAGGTCGGCGGCGGCGCAGCGCGGCACGAACGCCGCCTCGGAGAGCAGCGTCCGCCGGAAGGTGAGGTCGGACCCTTCGGCGCGTTGCAGCGTCGTGCGCAGCGTGTCGCCCCGCACGCGCAGCGAGGT
>CBDUCD010000302.1:0-3861 GCA_965365535.1 uncultured Rhodothermales bacterium
GCCTCTACGCAATACGCAGCGAGCGAAGCGAGCGGAATACGCAATACGTAGCGAGGCAAAGCCGAGCGGAATACGCAATACGAACTACGTAGCGAGGCAAAGCCGAGCGAAATACGCAACCCCCACGCCCCCTCAGTTCCCGCCGGACGTACCTGTCCGCAGCGTGTCCGGCAGCAGGGGGGGCGCGGCGGGCGGCGGCGTGGCCAGCGCGGCCTCGCGCGCTTCCAGGCGCTGCTGCCACTCGTACAGCTCGCGCTGCCGCTCCTCGATTTCCTGGTGCGAGGCGCGGATGGCCTGCTCGCGGATCTCGAAAGGCGCCTGCTCCACGTAGCCGCGCTTCTCGAAATAGCGCTTGAAGAGGAAGTTCTCCTTGAGCGCCTCCGTCAGCTCGGCAGCGCGGAAGGCGCTCACGGCGCCCCACGCCGTCAGCTCCTCCATGTTGCGCGTCACGTTGCGCACGTCGGCGGAGACGGTGAGCAGGGTGTCCGAGGCGCGCAGCATCGTCTCGTACATGCGCGGGTCGTTGAGCAAAAGCGACAGCGTGCCGTTGCCGTCGTTGATCTTGGCCAGCATCGCGTCCACGCCCACGGTCGCGTTCTGGGCCACGCCCACGAGCTGCTCGGCGTTCTGGCCCAGCCGCCGCATCAGCACCTGCGTTTCGCTGGCCGTCTGCACCAGCGACGTGTAAAACGCCGGGTTGTAGAGAAACTGCCCAATCGTGCCCTCGCCGTTGCGCACGTCCTGCATGATGAGTTCGAACGCCTCGGCGGCCTGGTTGAAGCGCTGCACGGACGAAAGCGCCTGCTCCGTCACGGTCGTGATCGAGAACGGCTCGACGCCCGGGATCTCGCCGTCCGGCCCCACGGGGTCGGCAGGGTTGGGGTCGGCCACGAGCGTAATCAGCATCGCGCCCACCAGCCCGTCGCTCTGCACCTGCGCCTGCGTGTTGATGCGGATGAGGTGGCGGGCCTCCTCCTGAATCGCCATCTCGACGCGGATCTTGTCGCCGGGGCGCTCGGGCAGCAGCACACTCTCGACGCGGCCCACATTCACGCCCTGGTAGCGCACGGGCGCGCCGGGCAACAGGCCGTTCACGTCGAAAAAGGTCGAGTGGACGAAAAACGTGTCCGAGAACAGAAACGTCTTGTTGGCAATGGTGAACAGCGCGACCATGAAAAGGACGACGCCAGCGAGCACCAGCAATCCTACGCGGGCCTGTCGGGTCATGGGAAAATCAGGATGGTGGGTTTCAGGGCGCGGCGGTGGAAGGGGGCCCAAACGCGCCCGCCGCTGGCCCGGATGGTACGGCTACGTGTTTTGCTTTTCCGCGCCCGCCAGCGTGTCGGCGCCGAAAAAGGCCTGCACCATCGGGTCGTCGGACTGCCGCACCTCGTCGAGGGTGCCCCGGGCCACGAAATGGCCGTCGTTGATGAAATAGACGTAGTCGGCAATCATCTCGGCGCACAGCAGGTCGTGCGTGATGGCGATGCTCGTGATGCCGCGCTCGTCGCGCAGCCGGTTGATGAGGTCGGACACCGACCGGACGGAGATGGGGTCGAGGCCCGTCGTGGGTTCGTCGTAAAGCATCACCTCGGGTTCGAGAATGATGGAGCGCGCCAGCCCGATGCGCTTGCGCTGCCCGCCCGAAAGCTCGGACGGGTACTGGCGGGCGCTTTCTTTCAGGTTCACCCAGTCGAGCGTGCGTTCGATGCGCTCGCGCCGCGCGTCGGCGTCGAGGTCGGTGTGGCGTTCGAGGATAAACGACATGTTTTCGTACACGTTCATCGAGTCGAACAGCGCGCCGCTCTGAAACAGGTAGCCGATGCGCAGGCGGATGGCGTCCATCGGGTCGGGCGCCAGCTCGTCCACGCGCTTGCCCAGCACCCACACCTCGCCCTTGTCGGGCACGAGCAGCTGCACGACGTGCTTGATGGTGACGCTTTTGCCCATGCCCGAGCCGCCCATCACGACGCACGAGGCGCCGCGCGGCACCGTCATCGAGACGCCTTCGAGGATGCGCTTGTCGCCAAAGGCCTTGTACACCTCGCGGAACTCGATGGCGATGCTGTCCGGCGGCGGCCCGCTACCGGGCGGCTGGGCCGGCGGAAAGTGGGTAGGCTGGGGCATCGGTTACCGGGTTGGTTTGTTGGTTAGGTGGTTGATGGTTTGTTGGTTGATGTTTGACCTGCCAGCGGAAAAAGGCGATAGTGCCAAATGGCGTGCATACGATGCTCTACCCATCTCCCGAAACATTAACGATTGAAAACTTACGAACTGGCAATTAGTCATCCTCCCGAAATGTCGCCGAAAAAGGTGATCGAAACGCGCACCACCATCACGTCGGCCAGCAGGACGAGCAGCGACGAGATGACGACGGATTGCATGGCGGCCTGCCCCACCTCGCGCGTGCCGCCGCGCACCGTGTAGCCCAGGTACGCGCTCACGATGCCGACGATAAAGCCGAAAATGCTGGTTTTGAGCGTGTCCACGAGCAGGTCGCTCAGCCGCAGCGACTCGAAGGCCGTCGAGACGAAAATGCGGTAGTCCATGCCCGAGGTGAGCATACTTTCGAGGTATCCGCCGAACATGGCAATCATGTCCGTCCAGATGGTGAGAATGGGAAACACGATGATGCACGCCAGCACGCGCGTGACGACGAGGTAGTGGAACGGCTTGAGGGCCGCCACCTCGAGCGCGTCGATCTGCTCGGTCACGCGCATCGAACCGATCTCGGCGCCGATGCCCGCGCCCAGCCGCCCGGCCAGCACCAGGCTCGTGATGACGGGGCCGATCTCTTTGAAAACGGACAGCGCCAGCATACTCGGCAAAACGGCCTCGGCGCCAAAGCGCGCCAGCGTGCCCCGGCTCTGCATGGCCAGCACGACGCCAATGGCCATGCCCGTCACCGCCGTCAGGGCAAAGCTTTTGGTGCCCGCCTCGTCCATCTGCCGCACGAGTTCGCGGGCCTCGAAAGGCGCCCGCCAGAAGCGCTTGAAAAACTCGACGACAAAGCCCCACAGCCCGGCGGTGCGCTCCAGGAGTTCCAGAAAAAACGAGTTGCCCGACGGACTGCTGCGAAAAGGCATTTGTTAAAGGCGATTATTTGTCAATTCGTCAATAGTCAATGCCTGATGATTGAGCGAGCACTAAACAATCGTGCATTGACGCATTGACGCATTGGCCAGTTTTAATAGGAATAATCCCACTGGAGGTTGAGGCGCAGGGCGGAGCCGTCGCGGATGAGGCGGGCGAGCAGGGCGCTGGAAACCTCGTACTCGAGCGTCACGACGGTCGGGCGCTCTTCGGACGAACTCGTCTCGGCGGTCTGGCTGCCGTACGAGATGGGCTGCGAGATGGAGGCGAACAGGCGGCGCGAGAAGTAGCGGCCCGCCGTCAGGCGCGTGCCGCGCAGCCCGTCCTGCTCGATCTCGATCACGTCCAGCCCCAGGTCGCTGGCGGCCACGCCTTCGATGGCGCTGGCCAGTTGGCCCAGGGCGAGGCCGGCGCCCTGCCCCAGCAGCGTCGGGCCGCCGCCTTCCTGGCCGCCGCCCGAGCCGAACTGGATGCTCTCGGAAGCCGGGCGGCCCGTGGCGATGTAGGAGACGATGTCGGCGGTATCCATCTGCGGCTCCGATCCCAGCGCGAGCTTGAGGTCGTCGAGCCGGCCCGTGATGCCGAGCGTGATCGTGGGGCCGGTTTCGCGCGTGCGGGGCTTGCGCACCTGATAGACGGCGCCCACGTCGAGTTGCATTTCGGTGAGGGGGCCGTTGAACTGCACCTCGCCCTGCGAAATGTCGAAGCGGCGCCCGAACTGGATCACGCGCGAGCGCTCGGGGATGACCTGGATGTCGCCGAACAGGT
>CBDUCD010000303.1:0-3833 GCA_965365535.1 uncultured Rhodothermales bacterium
ATGACGAACCGCCACGCGCTCAATCCTCCTTTTTCCGCCACGCCAGCGCCAGCAGCACCACGATGCCGCCATACACGAGTACCGTGCCCGCGCCACTCAGCCAGAGGCCCAGCGCGTAGCGCGCCGGCCTGAACGCCATCCGGACGGTGTGCTGGCCCGCCGGCACCTCGACGCCGCGCAGCAGGTAATCCACGGGGTGGATGGGCACCTCGTCCCCATCCACGAAAGCTTTCCAGCCGGCGGGGTAGTAGATTTCGCTGACGACGAGCAGGCGCGGCGCGTCGGTCTCGGCCTGCCACACGATTTCGCGGGGGCCAAAGGTTTCCAGCGTCACGCGCGCCGTCGAGGCCGAGTCGAGGGGCGTCGTCGCCACGCCCGCGCCCTCGTCCACGAGCGCCACACGCGCCGGGTCGAACGTGGGCTCCTGGATGCGACTCCACATGGCCGGTCCGGAGGGCAGCACCTCCACCGCTCCCACGAAATAGGCGCGCGGCAGCGCCTGCGGGTCTTCAAGGACGGCCAGGCCGGTCTGCGGGTCTTGAAAAACCACGCGGTAGCCCGGCAGCGCGCCGCCCGCGACCACGAAGCGCGTGCTCATCAGGCGCAGCGCATTCGTCGAAAGCTGGCCGTCGGGCGTCAGCAGCAGGTGATCGAGGAAATCCTGGTAGAGGCGCAGCTTGGCGCCGTGGTAGCCGCCGAGGGATTCGTAGAAGTACGACGGGCGGGCGTCCTGCGACGGGTTGGCCGTGAGCGAGAGCACGCGGAAGTGCCCCGGCCCGCCCGCCGCCGCCACCTGCTGCACGATAAAGTCGTCGGTGGCGTAGCGCGCGATGCGCGCGGCGGGGTCGGCGTCGGGCACGAGGGCGTTTTCGTCGAGGTAGCGGCGCCCGACGCCAAAGAGGTCAACCGTGACGAGCAGGGCCAGCCCGCCCACGAGTGCCCACGCGGGCACGCGCCGCCGCCCGTGCAGCACAATCAGGGCGCCGCCGGCGAGGAGGAAGAAAAACGTCCGGATGGCGTCGGCGCGGAACAGGTCGGCGCGCGTGCCGCGCAGCTCGGCCACGTACTGCTGCGCCGCGTCCACGACGCGCGGGTCGGACGGGCTGACGTTGTTCTGCTGCGCCACCTGCTGGGCAATCTGTTCGAGTTCGCCCGGCTTGGTAAATGGCAGCAGCCCCGGCCCGGCGAGGTACACGACGAGGGCGAGGGCAACGGCGCCGCCCGTCAGCAGCAGCACCGTCCGGTTCTGGCCCGCCGCGCCCGCGTCGTCGCCGCGCTCCACGAGGGCTGCCGCGCCTAGGCCGGCCAGCACGGCCAGCACGAGCGCCACCACGGACAGCCACGTCTCGGGCACGCGGAAGGCGCTGAAAAGGGGGAAGTGGTCGTACATCAGCCGGTTGAAGCCCGCCAGGTGGTCGCCCAGGGCGAACAGCGTCATCAGCGCTGCCGCCGTGCCGAGGGCGAGCACGGGCACGCGGCGGCGCGACCGCGCCAGGGCGATGGCCGCCAGCAGCAGCACGATGCCACCCACGTAGTGCGGCCCGGCGGTAAAGACTTTGGGCCCCCAGTACGCGCTGCCGCCGCCGCCGTAGGCGTTCGACACGAAAAGCGTCAGCAGCTCGCCCACGCCCTGGCTCCACGCCATCGCGTACGCGAACGCCGCGTCGGCGCCCCCTCCTTCCGACGTGGCGCCGCGGATCGTGTAGTTTTTGTACTCGGCCTGGAGCAGGTACGGATGCGCCACCATGAGGGCGGCCAGCAGCGTGCCCAGCGCCAGCCACGCCGTCGCCCGCCCGAAGGCCGGCAGCGCCCGCGCCCGCAGCGCCGCGATGCCCTCGCCAGCCCACCACACGCCCAGGGTGAACAGGACGTAGTACGTGATCTGCGGATGCCCGGCGCGCAGGTTGGCCGCGAGCGCGGCGGCGAACAGCAACCCCGCCAGCAGGCGCGGGCGCCGCAGCGCGTACGCAAACGCCCACAGCAGCAGGGGCGCGTAGCACAGCGCGATGTATTTCGAGTTGTGCCCCGCCCCGAGCAAAATGGGCAGGTACGCTGTCAGCCCGAAGGCGACGGCGGCCAGCACGCCCGCGAGGGGGCGCCCGCCCAGAAACACGACGAGCCCGTACACGCCGGCCAGCAACACCAGAAAGTGCGAAAGCGGCCACACGAAGGGGCGCAGCAGCGTCAGAACCGTGTCGAGCTGCGGAATCTCGGCAAAGCGGGTAATCATGTAGCCCGGCATCCCGCCAAAGGCGTTCGTGCTCCAGAGCGGCTCGGCACCCGTCGAGTCGTGGTACGCCATCATGGACTGGGCCATGCTGCGCCACTGCACGGCGTCGCCGCCGACGAGGGTTTTGCCCGAGAACAGCAGCGGCGCGTAAAAGGCGACGGCCACGAGCAGCAAAAAACCGCCGCAGATGAGGTGCTGCCGGCGGCGCGAAAGCGCCTCCCACCCCGACGGCGCGGCGTCGGCGCGGAGAGGGCGGGGGGCTTCGGCGCGGCGCTCGGCCCGGCGGCTGGGCGTGGTTCTGGCCATTTCGGAGTCTGTAATTGCGGAGGTCGGAAGGGGGCGGTCAGCCGATGACGCGGGGCACGCGGAAGTGGGCGCCGTCGTGGTCGGGGGCGTTGGCGAGGGCGGTGTCGCGCGAAAGCGGCGGCGCGGGCACGTCGGCGCGCGTCACATTGGCGGCGTCGTGGACGTGGTGGAGGGGCGCCACGCCCTCGACGTCCACCTCGCGCAGCAGCGCCATGTAGTCGAGAATACTGCTCATCTCGCCCGCGAGGCGGTCCTCTTCGTCGGGCGTGAAATCGAGGCGGGCCAGCCGCGCAATGCGGCGCACTTCATCGCGGGAAACGGACATGGTCGAGGGGCCAGGGGTTTGATGTTCGATGGGTAGCGTGCCCGTGCTGGCGAGATGGATGGGTGGTCCCGTATCGAATGCGGAAATCTCGGCTACGGACGAATGGGCGGATCAGAAATCAACGGGCGGATCAGACTCGAACGCGGCGAGGCGGGCGCCGAGGGTGGCGCGCACGCTTTCGATGAGGGCGGGCAGGTCGCGGCGCGTCACGCCCGCCATCTCGACGGGCGGGTGCAGCACCACGCGCACCGTGCCCGGGCGGAACAGCCCGCGCCGCTCGTCGAGCAGGCGGTAGGCGCCCAGCAGCGCCACGGGCACGAGGGGCACGCCGGCCTCGACGGCCAGCACGAAGGCGCCGCGCTGGAAAGGCAGCAGCCCGCCGCTGTACGAGCGCTCGCCCTCGGGGAAAATCAGCACGCTGTTGCCGCCGCGGATGCGCTCGGCGGCCTCCTGCACGCTCCGCACCGCCGTGCGCGGGTCGCGCTTGTCCACGAACACGCACGCCGAGTGCCGGATGGCGGCGCCCAGCAGGGGCACTTCTTCGAGTTCGGCCTTGGCGACGTACCCGAACGGATACGGCACGGCCCGCGACAGGATGGGGATGTCGAGCGCGTTCTGGTGGTTGGCGACGAAAATGCACGGCGCGTCGGAGGTGAGGCCGGCGTGGTTTTCGACCGCGACGCGCACGCCGGCGGGGCCGAGCATCCACCCGGCCCAGCGGCGCGCCCAGCGGCTGAACGTGCGGGCGGTGGGCGCCCGGCGGTGCGCCAGAATCTGGATGGGCGCCGCGATGGCCGTGGCCACGGCGGCGCAGCACGCGAGCCACGCAAAGCCCAGGTAGCGCCCCACGCCGGGCCGCAGCACGTCCTGCGTGCGGGGCACAGAGGCGTCGAGGGGCAGCAGGGGCCGGGCGTCGGGCATAGGGCAGAAGGTTCGCGCCGCCGAAGTTAACCCCTGCGCCCGGGTGTTGGG
>CBDUCD010000304.1:0-3818 GCA_965365535.1 uncultured Rhodothermales bacterium
TGGCTGCTGTTCGCCGCGTGCCTGGCCGCCGGCTGCGGCGCCCCGGCTGCGGCGCCCGGCCCGCCGCCTGCCGGGCCGCGTGCGGATTTCTACCAGAGCCCGGTGCAGCGGGCGCCCGAGGCCGCCAGTCCGCTGCTCCACGCCCTCGGGCTGCCCGAGCTCCACCAGGCCGCTCTCGCACCGGGCAGGCGCGAGCTGCGCCTGTGGCCGGAAATCGGCCCGCCCGCCATTCCCCGCGTGTTCGTGCGCGTCGTGGACGGGGGCGACAGCGCCCACGTCGAGCGGGTCGCGTACTGGCCGAAACCGGCGCCACCCGGCTTCCACGAAGCCATGCGCCGGCAGGGTTGCGGAGCCATCGCGCAAAAAGGGCAGACAGAATGGTGCCGGTGGCCCGTGCCCACGGGCGCGGCGGCGCGCCACGCCCACGAACGGCTCGCGCAGATGGGCGTCTGGCAACTCGAAGCGCCTGCCCCCTTGCCCCGTCAGCCGGGCGGCATCGCCGCTACCCATCAAATAGATGGGCGCAGCCTGCGGGTGCAGCGGCTGGAAGGGCAGCAGTACCGGGCGTTTACCGTCGGGCAGGGGCAGATGGACGCCGACAGCGCGCTGGCGCGGCTGTTCCGGTTTGCGGTGGACGGGTAGCCGGGGGCTACGGCGCGGCCTGCCGCGTGGCCACGTACTCGCGGGCGGCGCGGTAGCCGTCGAGCATGGCGCCCGTGACGCTGCTGTGCTGGAACGTGCCCTGCCGCCCCAGCACGCGCAGCCACGAAACCGTGCCGAGGTAGGCGTTGACGCGGTCGAGGCGGTCGGCGTAGGCGCGGTCGAGCACGGCGTGCGTCACGGGCAGGCGGACGGCGTGGGCGTCGAGCACGTTTACCACGATGCCCGCGAGCGCGAGGTCGGCCACGGCCTGCTGCGCGAGCCCGTCGGTGGGCATCTGGAACAGGGCCTCGTCGCGGTTGCACCAGTATTCGAGGCACAGGATGCCCGTGTGCGTGTCCTGCCCCGTTGCCCGTATCCACGGGAAGAAGTTGGTCACGCGCCCTGCCCGCGCCCGGTCGTCGTAGAGGTAGATCCAGTTGTAGGGGAAAGGATCGGGCTGCACGACGTGCAGGAAAAGCAGCACGGTGGCGCGGTAGTGGAGGGCGGCGGCAGCGGCGAGCACGTCGAGCGGCACGTCGGGCAGGGCGCGCAGCAGCGCGTCGAGGGGCATCCCCGACAGGACGCGGTCGTGCCGCGTGGGCGGCCCCGTCAGCGTCCTGACCTCGACGCGCCCGTCGTCGCAGGGCGCCAGGCCCGTGACGCGGGTACCCAGGTGCACGCGCCCGCCCGCCCGTTCGATGGCGTGCCGCATCCCCTCCCACACCTGGCTCATGCCCTCGCGCGGGTAGCTGAAGCGGCGCTGCCGGTTGGTTTCGGTGACGGTGCTGCCCTGCTGCACGACGCGCTGCACCCTTTTGCGGAGCGCGCCGCCGGGCCGCTCGCCAATGAGGTTGCGGGCGAAAACGGGGTCTATCTCGCGGCCAGGCAGGCCGATGTATTTCTCGGCGTAGCCCTGGAAAATGCGCCGGTAGAGAAAAGCCCCGTAGCGCTGCGTCACCCAGTCCGCCGCCGAATGGACGCCGCCGTCCGGGTGGAGGCGCGCCCACAGCAGCGACAGGCCGGCGCGCGCCACGCCTACGGGCCCCAGCGAGCGCAGAAAAGGCTTTACGCGCAGCGGATAGTCGAACGTGGCGCCGTCCACGACGAGGCCGCGCCGCACCGACACGTCGGCGCCGCGCTCGCCCACGAACGCCTCCCAGACGCCTTTCGTGAAGGGGTGGCGGGGCACCACGATGTGCGAGCCATAGTCCACGGTGCGGCCCCAGAGCCGGGCCGACCCCGCCAGCCCGCCCACCGAGGCCGCCGCGTCGAACACGTCCACCTCGGCGCCCTGCTGCGTAAGGTAGAGGGCCGCGGAAAGACCCGCCGGGCCGGCGCCGATAATGGCTACGCTGCACATAAAACCTCCTGCGGGGCCGCCTGCCGGTACGTTGCCGCCAGCGCGTCGGCACGCCAGTAGTGCGCGTGCGGGTGGATGCTCTCCAGCAGCGCCAGCACGATGTCCACGACGTGCGGGCGCCGCGTTTCGCGCAGCAGGTACTTGACGCCCAGCCCCTGGTGGTTGCGCGGCAGCACGTCGCCCCACGCGAACGGCTTTTTCCAGTAGTCGGGCGCGTCGTGGCACACGTCGCCCACGTGCAGCATCAGCACCAGCACGCGCCCGAAAAAGCGCGCCTCGTGCTGCAACAGCTTCAGAAACGCCCGGCTCAGGGTGTGGCGCAGCGTCATGAACGTGGGGATGGCGAGCGGGATGCCGAGGCAACTCGTCGGGATTTCGAGCAGGCCCGGTCGCAAAAAGTAGGGGCTGCGCGGCGCCATCGTCCACGCCCGGCCAAAAGGCAGCGAACTCAGCAGCGCCAGCCGCTGCGGCGTCGCGCTCGAATCAACGGTGTAGCCCAGTGCCGCGATGCGGTCGAGGGCGGCAGAGGTGAGGGGCGTCCAGCACGGCGCCCGGAAGGCCGTCGGCGCCTCGCCCATCGCCTGGGCGTGCTCGTCGAAGGCGGCGTCGAGAAACGACAGGTCGCTGCCCTCGAGGCGCAGCGCGTCAATCTCGTCGCGCGTGTGGAAGCGGCTGTGCGAGGCAATCTGGATGCCGGCGTCGCGGGCGTAAAGCAGCGCGCCGCGCAGCCGGGCGTCGGCCAGCAGGGCGCTGGGCACGAAATACGTGGCGTCCCGGCCCGCAGCCCGCAGCCAGTCGGTGCAGGCCACAATGTCGGCGGGGCGGTCGCTGGGGTGCAGGTCGAAGGTGAGCAGCACCCGGGGCCCGGCGGGCGTGGGCATGGGCAGAAGGGGCGAGAATAGCCAAGATACCGGCGCGCGCGGGCATTGCGCTTCGTGCTTTGGCGCAAATGGAGGCGCGCCAGACGCACCCGAACGCCGGGCCGGGCGTACGGGCTGCCCGCGCACCCTCGGCCCTATGCCTCCCACCTACTACACCCTCCGCGCCCTCGTGGCCGACTGGCAACGCCTGGCGGGCGCCACGCTCGACCAGGCGTTTACGCAGCAGCGCGACGAACTCACACTCGTGTTTGCCCTGCCGGACGGCGCGGCGTGGCGCGTGCAGACGGGCGTGCGCCCGCCCTACCTGTTCGGCGCCGAGGGGGCCAGCCGGGCGCGGCGCAACACCGTTTCGCTGTTCAACGGGGCGTGGGGGCGGCGCGTCGCGCGCGTCGAAATCGCGCACCGCGACCGCATCGTGTTTTTCCGGCTGGAAGGGGGCGGCGCCTTCCACCTGATGCTTTTCGGCGCCCGCGCCAACGTGTTCCTGACAGATGCGGCGGGCGTCGTCGAGGAGGCGTTTCAGGCGAGTGCGCGCTTCGAGGGCGAAGAGGTGCCCGCGCCCCGCGCGGCGCCCGAAGCCACGACGTTCGAGGACTTCGCGCTGCGCTGGCCCGCCGACGGGGCGCGCAGCCGGCGCCTGGCGCGGGCCTTCCCGCTGTTCGACGGCGTGCTCGCGGCCGAGGCCCTCTACCGCGCCGGCCTGCCCGACAGCTCCGAACCCGTCGCCCCCGACGCGCTGCAACGCCTTTTCCGGGCGGCGCGGGCGCTGGAAGGGGAGATGGAGACGCCCCTGCCGCGCCTCTACCGGAAGGGGGGCGAGACGGTGCTGGCGCTGGCCCCGTTTGCCCATCTCGAAGCGGCAGGGTGGCAGGCCGAGCCTTTTGCCACCGCCGATGCCGCCGTGCGCGTCTCTACGCGCGAGATGCTGGCGGCGC
>CBDUCD010000305.1:0-3790 GCA_965365535.1 uncultured Rhodothermales bacterium
CCCTCGTGGCGCAGCAGTTCAACAGCATCACGCCCGAAAACGTGCTCAAGTGGGAAAACGTCCACCCCGAGCCGGGCCGCTACGACTTCGCGGCGCCGGACGCTTACGTGGCCTTTGGCGAGGCCAACGGCATGTTCGTCGTCGGGCACACCCTCGTGTGGCACAGCCAGACGCCCCGCTGGGTGTTCGAGGACGAGGGCGGGCGGCCGCTGGGCCGCGAGGCGCTGCTCGAACGGATGCGCGACCACATCCAGACCGTCGTCGGGCGCTACCGGGGGCGCATCGGCGGGTGGGACGTCGTCAACGAAGCCCTCGACGAGGACGGCCTGCTGCGCGACTCGCCGTGGCGCCGCGCCATCGGCGACGATTACATCGCCCTCGCCTTTCGGTACGCCCACGAGGCCGACCCCGACGCCGAGCTGTATTACAACGACTACTCGCTCGAAAACGCCCCCAAGCGCGCGGGCGCCGTCCGCCTGGTAGAGGGCCTGCAACAGGCCGGCGTGCCCATCAGCGGCATTGGCACGCAGAACCACGTCAACCTGGTGTGGCCCACGGTGGCGCAGCTCGACAGCACCCTGGGGGCCTTTGGCGCGCTCGGCATCGGCGTGCACGTGACCGAGCTGGACGTGGACGTGCTGCCGCGCCCGGTGCGCGGCCAGAGCGCCGACGTGTCGCTGCGCGCCGGGGCCAGCGAGGCGCTCGACCCGTACGCCGGCGGCCTGCCCGACTCCGTCCAGACGGCCCTGGCAAAGCGCTACGCCGACCTTTTCGGCGTGTACCTCGCCCACCGCGACGTGGTGCGGCGCGTGACGTTCTGGGGCGTCGCCGACGGCGACTCGTGGCTCAACGGCTGGCCGGTGCCGGGCCGCACCAGCTACCCGCTGCTGTTCGACCGCGCGGGGCGTGCCAAGCCCGCCTTTGCGGCCGTCGTGGATGCTGCCGCCGCGCGGCCCCGGTAGCGCCCTGATTTTTGCCCTGCCCGGTGCCCGGCGCGTGGGTAAAACCGTGTTGACAGCCGCAAAGCACTTTCATACAGTAAATCAAAATGATGAAATACTTCTCGTCCTCCTGCCGCTGCCCCCTGCCTGTCGCCTTATGAGTACCCCTGCTTCTGGCACGGCGCTCACCAGCGCGTTGCTCACGATCAACGTGTACCTGCAATGCTGCGAAAAGTGGAAAACATGACCCCGGGCCTGAAGGCCAGAAATGGCAGACGCGCCGCCCGCTGGCTTGCCGCCGCGTGCCTGCTGCTGGCCGTGGGCGCCGCGCCCGCCCGCGCCCAGCGCGACAGCAGCGCCGTCGTGGCGCGCGTGGACGGGACGGCCATCACCGCCAGGCGCTTCAACACGTCGTACGTCCAGCACCTCATCCAGACGGGCCGCAACGACACGCCCGAGGAGCGCTACGCCCACCTCGACGACCTCATAGACACGTTTCTGCTGGCCGCCGAGGCGCGGGCGCGCGGCCTCGACGACGACGCCTACCAAGCCTACGCCGCCCGCCAGTTTGCCCGCGCCGTGGGGCAGCGCTTTTTCACCGTCGCCTTTCTCGACTCCCTCGCCGACCCCACCGATGCCGAGCTGCGCGAGGCCTTCCGGCGCGCCCGGAGCCACGTCGCCACGCGCCACCTCCTTTTCCGCACGCGCGAGGACGCCCAGCGCGCCCGCGCCCGCCTCGACGCCGGCGAGCCCTTCAGCCGGCTGGCGCGCGAAGCCTTTGCCACGCCCGACACCCTCGCCGGCGTGCTGGGCGAGGCGGGCTACTGGGAACTCGACGACGCCTATGCCGAGGCCGCCTTTGCCCTGCCCGTCGGCGCCGTCTCCGCGCCGGTGCGGTCGCGCTACGGCTGGCACCTCATCCGCGTCGAAAGCCGCGTGGACGACCCACTTATCACCGAGTCCGAGTACCAGTACCGGCGCAAGGGCATCCGCAGCCAGGTGCGGCAGCGCCGCCTGCGCCTCGAAGGCGACCGCTTCGTGCGCCAGTTCATGGAGGGGCTGGACGTAAGGGTTGACCCCGACGGCATCGGCGCGCTGCAAACGGCGGTGCGCGCCGCGCTGGCCGCGACGGAGCCGCCCGATGGGCAGCAGACGACCCTCGACCGGGGCGAGGTGGCCGCCGTGCGGCAGGCGCTGGCGCCGGGCACGGTGCTGGCGACGTACACGCTGGACGGCACGCGGCAGACCTTTACCGCCGAGGCGTACGCCCGCTGGCTGCCCGAGCTGCCCTCCGCCGAGATTCGCAGCCGCCCCGCCGCCTCGGTGGGACGGGCGCTGCGCAACGAGGCCCTCGCCGCCGCCGGCTTTGCCCGCGGACTCGCCGCCGACCCCGGCGTAGTGGACGAGGTAGCGTACGTGTCCGCCCGCTACCTCGCCGGCGCCCTCCGCGACAGCCTCCGCCTGGACGCCCCCCCTGAACCCAGCGAGGCCGAATTGCGGCAGGGCTACGAAAAACTCGGCTTCCGGCGGCTCGCGCGTGCCACCGCCGATTACGTCCACGTCCCCTTTGCCACGCGCGGCGAGGCCGAGGCCGCCGCCGGCCTGCTGGGGCGCGACACCACCGGCCTCGCCCGCTACCCCGGCTACCATTACGCCCGGCAAGCCGCCATCACCGGCGGCGACCCGCTCGACGGGTTTGTGCGGCAGGCCCCGCTGGGCCAGCCCATCGTGGTGGGCACGGGCGACGGGCGCTGGCACGTGCTGCGCGTGGCCCGCCGCGACCTCGCCTACACGACGTTCGACGAGGCGCGCCCTGCCGTCCGGGCCGCGCTCGCGCCCCTGCTGCCCGAGTTCCGGCTCATTGCCCGGCTGCGCGCAAACGCCACCATCTGGATTGACGACGCGCTTTTTCGCAGCCTGATGGCGCCTTTCGCCTCGCCCTGACCTTTTCGTCCCACCCCATCATGGGACGCCGGGGCGCTGTTTTGCAGACCCCACCTCGATGCTCCAAACGGAGGGCTGGGGCGATGGGAGCCAGCGCCCGGTCGGCACAGCGTCGTAACCAATCAGCGGGGGGCGGCGTGCCAGAGGCCGAGCAGGTACGCCGCCCCCAGCGCCCGGTCGTAAAGCCCGTAGCCCGGGCGCACGCGCGCGCCCCGCGCCCCGCCCGCGCGCTCGTCCCAGATCTGCCGCCCGTGGTCGGGGCGCACCGGCCCGTCGAAGCCTGCCGCCGCGAGGGCGCGCACCACGCCGGCCAGGTCCACGTCGCCATCGGGGTGCGCCGTCTCGGTAAAGTCGCGCGGGCCACCCCCGTCGAGGTGCCGCACGTTGCGCAGGTGGGCAAAGTGCAGGCGCCCACGCGCCAGCAGCCGCGCCGCCGCAGCGGGCAGCCCCGCCGCTTCGCCGGCGGCGGCGCCCAGCGAGCCCGTGCAAAACGTGACGCCGTTGGCGGGGCTTTCCACCAGGCTGCACACCCGCTCGAGCGCGCGAGCGCCCGTCACGATGCGCGGCAGCCCGAAAAGCGGCCACGGCGGGTCGTCGGGGTGGAGGGCCAGACGCACGCCGGCGGCCTCGGCCACGGGCACCACGCGCGCGAGAAACCAGGCCAGGTGATCCCACATCTTTTCCGCGTCAACAGCGGCGTAGGCGCCGAAAAGGCGGCGGAGTTCGCCGGGCGTGTACGTGTCCATCCAGCCGGGCAGCCCGCCCCCGGCGAGCGCCGCCTCGACCTCGGCCAGGTCGGCCTCGACGTAGGCCAGCGCCTCGGCGCCATCGGCAAGCCGCCGGCGCAGGCTCGTGCGCGTCCAGTCGAAGACGGGCATGAAGTTGTAGCAGACGACGGGCCCGCG
>CBDUCD010000306.1:0-3782 GCA_965365535.1 uncultured Rhodothermales bacterium
CCGGCGGGGCGCGGGGCGTTTCAGGCCAGCCCCTGCCGCGCCAGCAGGTAGAAAAAGCGCATCGCCGCGCCGTAGTCGAAAAACGCGAGGGCGGCCACGAGGAGGGCCAGTACGGCGGGGTGCAGCAGCAGCAGCGCCCCCAGCACGTACGCCGGCACACGCCCCAGCGCCAGCAGGTCGAGCAGCGAGCGCGCCGTGGCCAGCAGGCTCAGCGCCAAGGCAAACGCCCCGACGGCAAGCGCCCCCTCAGCGGCGCGGGGCGCCGGCAGCGTCTCGACGACGAGGGCGGCAAAGGCCAGCAGCACAAACGGCCACCGGCTCCACAGGTCGAGCACGAGCACCTGCAAAAACCCCACGCCCGTGCGGCGCCGGACGGCCAGCACGTACGCCGCCGCCGTGAGCAGGTGGAGCAGCACGAACAACGCCGCCCCGGCCAGCACGCCTGTCCACGGGTGCTGCACGAGTCCGACGAGTGCCTGCCGCGCGCCCGGCCCCACCTGGTACGCCGCGTACGAAAACGCCGGCGACGTGGCGAGGGCGCCCACGAACGAAGTGGCGATAATGCCGAAGCACAGTCCCAGGGCGGGCAGCAGTACGAGGGCCGTGCCCGTGAGGGCGCCGCGCGCGTCGCGGATGCTTTCGCGGTAAAAGCCCCGGGCGCGGAAGTAGCGGTGCGCCATCTGCCGGAAGCGCGTGTCGAGCGCCATGCCGATGCCGAGCAGCAGCAGCGCCAGCCACGCCAGCAGGCGCGGTCCGTCGGCGGAGCGGAGGGGGGAGGGGCTGCCGCCGCGCAGCGCGAACACGCGCTGGCTGGCCGTAAACCATCCCTGCGCGACGGTGTAAGTCGGGCGCGTGTGGCCCCGCGTGTCCATCAGGCCGTAGCCCCGGTGCTGCGGCGCGTGGAGATCGAGCGGGCTGGCGGGGCCGTCGCGCCAGCGGTACACGAAAACGGAAAGGGGCGCCGCCGGGGCGGGCAGCCCGGGCAGCGACGCGAGCAGCGTGTCGAGGTGGGCGGCGGCCCACTCGGGCGAATGCGCGGCATGGCGCCCCCGCCGCGCCCCGTCGCTCCACCAGCCCACCACGAGTCCTGCCGGTGTGCGGGGATGCTCCTGCTGCCAGCGGCGCAGATCGTCGAGGGGGCGCGGCGCGTCGAGCAGGGGCAGCAGCACGAAATCCACGCGCTCGGCGCACCGGTCCGCTTGCCACAGCGCGGCGACGTAGTACACCCGCGCGCCCGGGTGGGCGGCGTGGGCGCGGCGCGCCAGCGCGTCCAGCACGGCGCACGCCCGGGGGTCGCTCGTGTCGGGCCGCCGCGCCAGCCCGACCACGCGCCCCGACGCGAAGCGCGCCGAGCGCGCCATGACGTTGGCCAGCGTCGCCAGCAGCGGCCCCGACGCCTGCTCGAGCTCCGGCCCCGTCGCGTACTGGACGGGCAGCTCCTGGTAGAACACGAGGCCGAGCGTGTCGGCCAGGGCAAAAAGGCGCTCGTCGTCGAGGGGGACGGTGCGGATGGCGCGCACGCCCAGCCGGTGCATGTGGCGCAGGTCGGCGGCGGCCAGGTCGAAGGCGGCGGGCGGCTGCCACACCATGCCCGGCAGCGGGCCGGTCTGCGCGCGTCCGGCGGGCACGAGGCAGGCAAAAAGCAGAAGCAGCGCGAGGCGGTGCAAGGCGGCAGGGGGAACTGGGCCGGACGGACGGGCCCGAAAGGTAGGCACCGCGCCGTGCCGCGCCGGCGGATTCTCGTCAAAAGCAGGCGTAGCAGAGCCGTAACGAATTGCTCCGGCAACGGGCGCCGCCTTGCCCCCGCGCGCGGCGGTGCCGTAGGATTGCGCCCGGTTTCACCCTCCAACCCCTATGAAGACAACTCCGACTCTGCTGCTCGCGCTCCTCTGCGGCGCGGCCCTCGCCCCTGCCGCGCGCGCCCAGGCGTCGTTTGGCGCCCACCTGGGCTACGACGTCGACGTCGAAGAGCTTTTCGTCGGCGCCCAGGCGCGGTTCTCGCTGCCCACGCTGCCCATCGCCCTCCAGCCCGGCGTGGACTACTTCTTCGTTGACAACGCGACGCTGCTCCAGTTCGACGTGAACGGCATCTACGACATCAGCGGCGGCCCCGTCGAGCCGTTTACGCCGTACGTGGGCGCCGGGCTGGGCATCCGCTACATTGACGTGGATAACGTGGACGCGAGCGACACGAGCTACGGCCTCAACCTGCTTGCCGGCGCGCGCTTCAACACGATGCCCCGCCTGCGCCCCTACGTGCAAGCGCGCATGACCATCAAAGACGGCACCAGCGTGGGCGTGATGGCGGGCCTGCTGTTCTGACGGCGTCCCCGCCGGTTTCCCGCCACCCTCCCTCTCCACACCTTCGACGGCGACGTGCCGGGCGCTGCACAGGCGGCCCGGCACGTCGCTTTTTGCGTTTTCGGAAGGGCGCGGGCTTTTTGGCCGGCCCTTTGCGCGGAAGGCGCCGTAGCCGCCCCGATCCCGCCGGGCGGCCTGCCGCACCCCCTTTCCGGCAAAAGATGCCCAGCAAAACCTTCCGCTTTTCCCTCCAGAGCGTCGCCGATTTGCGCAGGCGCGAGGCCGACCAGGCCGAGCAGGCCGTGGCCCTGGCCCTGAGCCGGTGCCAGCAGCAGGCGCAGGCCGTCTCCGACGCCGAGCAGCACCTCGCCCACGTCGAGGCCGGCCTCGACGCCGCCCGCGCGCGCGGCCTCCACGGCGCCCGGCAGCAGGAGCAGTTCCGCCGCGACGCCTGCCGCGCCGTGCAGCAGGCCCGCCGCCTGCTCGACTCGCACCGCCGCCAGGCCGACCAGGCGCAGCGCGTGCTCCAGATCCGCAAAACGGCCCAGGAATCCCTCGACACCCTCCGCGACCGCGAAAAGCAGCACCACGCCGCCGCCGAGCAGCGTGCCGACATGGCGCACCTCGACGAGCAGGCGCTGTCCATCTACCTCCGCCGCCAGGCGGCCTCCCGCTGATTTCTACCCTCCGATGAAGCCCCTTCTCCTCCTGCTCACCGTTGTAGGGCTGTTCGTGGCCGGCGCCGCGGGCACGTACTTCCTGATGCCCGTCGTGGCGCCCGAAAAGGTGCTCCAGGCCCGCCACGACTTGGACAGCCTCAACGCCCTGCTCAAAGGCGACACCCTGGCCCTCGCCGCTGCCGACACACCCGCCTCCCCGGCCCCTGCCGACACCGCTGCCGCCGATACCACCGCGGGCCCGGCGCCTGCCCCGGCCCCCGACTCCGCCCGCGCCGCCGTCGCTGCTGCCGCCGCGCGCCCGGCGCCTGCCGCGCCGCCCGAAGCCGACCAGGCCGGCCAGGCCCGCGAGCTGGCCGCCGTGATGTCGAAGATGGAGGACAAGGAGCTGCGCGCCCTCGTCGCCAGCCTCGACGGCGACGTGCTGCGGCTGCTCTACCGCGAGGCGTCGTCGCGCAACAAGACGCGGCTGCTCCAGGCCATCCCCCCCGAGCGCGCCGGCGAGTTTGTCCGGGGCCTCATCGTACCCGTCGGGCAGCGCTGATGAACGCCGTTTCCAACCGACCGGTGGCGGCGCCTGCCGCGCGCGAGCCCGCCGCCGACGCGCCCGCGCCGGGTGCCGCCGAGGCCGCCTTTGGCGCCCTGCTGACGCCCCTGCTCCAGCCATCCGCGACGCCCGCGACGCCCGCCGCCGCACCCCGGGCCGAAAGCGCTGCCATCGCGCCGCCGCAGGTCGCCGGCGAAGCGCCGCCGTTGCAGGCCGCCGACCTCGCCCCGGCGGCGCCACCCGCGCCTGCCGCCCAA
>CBDUCD010000307.1:0-3773 GCA_965365535.1 uncultured Rhodothermales bacterium
CAGTACCCCAACGGGCAGACCTTCGTGAACAGCCCCGCGATGGAAGCTGCCTTCGAGGGCGACCGCGGCCTGCGCATTGCCCGCATCGGCGACGCCGGTGGCGAGGCCGTCCACATCAGCGAGCGCGTGCCGGCTACCGAAGGCGTGCCCATGCTGATCGCCTACCAGATGCGCACCGCCGGCAACCTCAACCCCGACTCGACGGGCAAGGGCGACTACAACGTGGGCCTGACGGGCCTGTGGTACACCAACATGACGGCGGGCGCGGCAGGCTACGGCGAAGTCGGCGGCTTCGACGTCCGCTTCAACGGTCAGTACAACAACCGCGTCATCCCCGAGCTGCCCAAAGCCGTCAATACGGACTGGCAGCGCTACGCCTTCGTGGCGTATCCGCCCATGCGCGGCACGGGCGAGGACCCCGTCGTGGGCATGGAGCTGCGCCTGCGCTACTGGCACAAGTTCACCGGCGACGTGCACTGGGACAACGTGTTCATCACGCCGCTGGGCGGCAGCGCCCTCGTTTCGACGGCAGCCGCGCCCGACGTGGCGCCGCCCACCGCCGACGCCGGGCGGATGCTGAGGGGCAACGCGCCCAACCCCTTTACCCGCACGACGACGCTGGCCATCTCGCTGCCCGCGCCCCAGCAGGTAACGCTCGACGTGTTCGACGTGCTGGGCCGCCACGTCACGACGCTCGTGGACGGCGTGATGAACGCCGGCACGCAGTACATCCCCTTCGACGCCTCGGGCCTGCCGGCAGGCACGTACCTGTACCGGCTGCGCGCCGGGCGCCACGTCGAGACGCGGGCGATGACGGTTGTGCAATAGCTTCACCCGTGCCGGGGCCACCCTCTGTGGGGGCGGCCCCGGCACCCTTTTCGGTTGGGGTCTCATGGCGTGGATGTTTCGCGCGGGCGTGCTGATCGCGCTCGCCGTCCTGCCCGGCGTGGCGCAGGCGCAGACGGGCAAAATCACCGGCACCATTACCGATGCCGCCACGGGCGAGGGGCTGCCCGGCGTCAACGTGCTCGTGGTGGGCACGCAGAGCGGCACGGCCTCCGACCTCGACGGCCACTTCACCATTATCGGCGTGCGGCCCGGCACGTACAGCGTGCGCGCCACCTACATCGGCTACGCCGCGCAGACCGTCGAAAACGTCCGCGTCCTCATCGACAAGACGACCGAGCTGGACTTCCGGCTGCGCGAGGAGGCCGTGGCGGGCGAGGAGATTTTCATTACCGCCGAGCGCCCGCTCGTGCAGCGCGACCTGACCTCGTCGTCGCAGTCGGTTTCCGCCGAGCAGCTCCGGGCGCTGCCCGTGCAGAGCTTTTCCGATGTCGTCAACCTGCAGGCCGGCGTCGTCGAGGGGCACTTCCGGGGCGGGCGCACGGGCGAAGTCGCGTACCTCGTGGACGGCATCCCGGTGAATGACGTGTACGACCAGTCGTTTGCCTTCCAGGTCGAGAACAACGCCATCCAGGAGGTCGAGATCATCTCCGGCACCTTCAACGCCGAGTACGGGCAGGCGCAGAGCGGCGTCGTCAACATCGTCACGAAAGACGGCGGCGAGCGCTACGAGGCGACTTTCAACGCGTATGCCGGCGACTACGCCACGACGGACACCCGCCTGTTCAGCCGGGGCGCGCGGTTTTCGCCCGGGGGCAACTACGAGGCGCAGGGCAGCCTGGCCGGCCCCTTTCCCGGACTGGGCGCCCGGCTGACGTTTTTCGCCTCGGGCCGCTTCGTCAACAGCGACGGCTACCTGTACGGGCGCCGCATCGTGCAGCCCACCTATGCCGACCCCGCCAGCCGCGTGCCCGTGCAGGTGCCGGGGCGCGCCAGGCCGGTGCTCGTGCCCGCCCTCGGCGACAGCGCGTACGCGCCCATGAACGACAGCCGGCAGGCCACGGCCCAGCTCAAACTCACGACGCGGCTGGGCAAAAACCGGCTCGCCCTCTCGGGCCTCGTCCAGCGCGACCGGGGCCGCAATTTCGACCCGCTTTTCCGCTACAACCCCGACGGCATCCCGACGGTCTATGGCGACTCGTACTCGGGCTTTGCCACCTACAACCAGGTGTTCGGGCAGAAGAGTTTTCTCGACCTCAAAGGCGCGTACTTCCTCAACAAGGTGGACGAGTACGTGTACCGCGACCCCCTCGACCCGCGCTACCCCGTCGAGCGGGCGCTGCGCGAGCTGACGCCCAACTTCGGCTTCGTGCTGGGCGGCGTGCGCATGAACCACTTTGCCCGGCAGACGCAGACGTACGTGGGCCGCGCCGACTTCACGAGCCAGATCACGCGCCAGCACCTCGTCAAACTGGGCGCCGAGGTGAAAAGGCACCGCCTTTACCTCGACGCCTTCCAGGTCAAAAACGAGACGGGGACGCCCTTCGTGCCGCCCGCCGGCACCCCCGACCACGTCCAGTACTGGCAGCAGCCCGTCGAGGGCAGCGTTTACGTGCAGGACAAAATCGAACTCGACTACCTCGTCGTCAACGTCGGCGCCCGCGTGGATTATTTCGACGCCCGGACGGACGTGCCCACCGACTTCTCGCGGCCCCGCACGGGCGCGCGGCAGGCGGCGGGGGCCAAGTGGCAGGTGTCGCCGCGCGTCGGGCTGGGCTATCCGCTCTCGGCGCGCGGCGTGCTGCACGTCGCCTACGGCCACTTTTTCCAGATGCCGCCCTTCGACTACCTCTTTACCAACCCCGACTACATCTACGACCCCGAGCAGGGGCTGGGCCGCGCCTTTGGCTACGCCGACCTGGAGCCGCAGCAGACCGTCGCCTACGAGATGGGCTTGCAGCAGGCCCTCACGGACGACGTGGGCCTGACGCTGACGGCCTACTACAAAGACATCCGCAACCTGCTCGGCACCCGCATCGAAACCATTGCCGCGGGCGTGGGCGAGGACTTCCAGCTTTCGCGCTACGGCCGCTACGTCAACCGCGACTACGGGCAGGTGAAAGGCGTCATCCTCGCCTTCGAAAAACGCCCCGCCGACGGCTACAGCGTGAACGTGGACTACACGTTCCAGATCGCGCGCGGCAACGCCAGCAATCCCCGCGACCGGCTGATCGCCGAGCAGGGCGGGACGGAGCCCGAAAAGCAGCTCGTGCCCCTCGACTGGGACCGCCGCCACCAGCTCAACGCGACGCTGAGCGTGGGCACGCCCGACAAGAGCTTCGGCCTCGTGAGCGTCGTCGGGCGGCTGGGTACGGGCCTGCCCTACACGCCGTCCGTAGCCGACGAGCGGACGGGCCTGGAAAACTCTGCCCGCCGTCCGGGCGTGGCCACCTTCGACGTGTTTGCCACGCGGGCGCTGCGCGTGGGCCGGCTGCGCCCCGGCCTGTTTCTGCGCGTCTATAACGTGCTCGACGCCCGCAACGTCACGAATGTTTATACCGACACGGGGCGCCCCACGCCCAACCTGCGCTACTACAGTGGCGAGGCGCTGGGGCTGAATACAAAAGACGAGTACCTCTTGCGCCCCGATTTCTACAGCGCGCCGCGCCTGGTGCAGTTCGGCCTCAGCCTCAGCCTGTGATGGTTTTTATGCCCTGTTCTGTTTTGCCATGGATGGTCGCCGGGCGCCGAGATGCCGCCGCACCGCTGTTCGATGGGCACGGGAACGATGCTCCGTCCGGTGGGCACGAGGATGCCGCCATTGCCCCGTCCGGTGGGCACGCGGACACCACCGTCGCCCTGTTCGGTGGGCGTAGGGGCGTGCCGCGGCACGCCCCTACCGGCGATGCGCGTTGTGGAGCGGCGAT
>CBDUCD010000308.1:0-3771 GCA_965365535.1 uncultured Rhodothermales bacterium
CGGGCGCCATGCCTCACCCCGGCAGTTCGTAGATGGTGCGCGCGTGGAAGCGCAGCGTGTCGAGCAGGCGCGGCGCGTCGGGCCAGTCGGTCTCGTCGAGTTCGACGGCGCTGCGGCCCCACGCAAACGTGATCCACGGGATGCCGTAGCGCAGGCCGTGGATGGCGTCCCAGGTGCGGGGCGCGTCGCGGGCGGCCTCCCACGCCGTGCGCAGGCACACGCCCTGCGGGCCGGCCTCCACCTCGACAACGCGGCGCCCCAGCGCCAGGCCCGTCCACAGCGCCGCGCCGGCAAAGGCGAGGGGGAAAAACACGACGAGAAAAGGCCGCACGCTGCCGCCCTGCAACGCCACCGACAGCGCGGCGATCATGAGCGGCAGCAGGGCAAAGGGCAGCACGCGCCCGTACGCCGCCGCAAAGACGGCGAGGGCGCCGCGCCCCTCGGGGTGGTGGCGGCTTCGGAAAACGGCAGGCGCCGCCCCCGCTGGCAGGGCGTTTTCCACGCGCGCGCGTCAGATGGCCCCCTCGTCCGGGGCGAGAAAGGGGTACGTGAAGTCCGTCGGCGGGCTCATCGTCTCCTTCGTGACGCGCGGCGACGCCCACCGCGTCAGGTTGAGAATCGAGCCGGCTTTGTCGTTCGTGCCCGAGGCGCGGGCGCCGCCAAAAGGCTGCTGCCCCACGACGGCCCCCGTGGGCTTGTCGTTGAGGTAGAAGTTGCCCGCCGCGTGCAGCAGCCGGTCGGACGCCTGGACGAGTGCCGACCGCTCGCGGGCGAAAACGGCGCCCGTGAGCGCGTACGGCGACGTTTCATCCACCAGCGTCAGCGTCTCGTCCCAGCGCGCATCGTCGTACACGAAAACCGTCACGACCGGCCCGAAAATCTCCTCGCGCATCGTCTTGAAGTGCGGATCCGTCGTGAGGATGACCGTCGGCTCGATGAAATAGCCCACTTCGTCCGAACACGTCCCGCCGAAAAGGATTTCGGCCTCGTCGGCGTCGCGGGCAAAGTCAATGTAGCCTTTGATGCGGGCATAGGCGCGGGCGTCAATGACGGCGTTGACGAAGTGCGAAAAGTCCTCGACCGGCCCGACGGTGACGCGCCCGAGCTGCTCGCCCATATGGTCGCGCACGGCCTGCCAGCGCGAGCGCGGCACGTAGATGCGCGACGCCGCCGAGCACTTCTGCCCCTGGTACTCGAAGGCGCCCCGCACGACGGCCGTCGCCACGGGCAGCGGGTCGGCGGACGGGTGCATGAGGATGAAGTCCTTGCCGCCCGTCTCGCCCACGATGCGCGGGTAGGTGCGGTAGCCGGCAATGTTGCGCCCGATTTCGCGCCACAGGTGCTGAAACGTGCCCGTCGAGCCCGTGAAGTGCAGCCCGGCCAGGTGCGGCGACGCCAGCGCGGGGTCGCCCACGTCGGCGCCGTCGCCGGGCAGCAGGTTGATAACGCCCGGCGGCAGCCCCGCGGCCTCAAACAGTTCCATGACGTAGTGCGCCGACAGGAGGGCCGTGCTCGACGGCTTCCACAAAACCGTGCCGCCCATGAGGGCCGGCGCGGCGGGCAGGTTCGCCTGGATGGACGTGAAGTTGAACGGCGTGACGGCCAGCACGAAGCCTTCGAGCGGGCGGTACTCCATGCGGTTCCACACGCCCGGCGGCGAAAACGGCTGGTCGCTGTAGAGCTGGCGCGCAAAGTGGACGTTGAAGCGGAAAAAGTCGATGAGTTCGCACGCGGCGTCTATCTCGGCCTGGTAGGGGTTTTTGCTCTGCCCCAGCATGGTCGAGGCGTTGAGGCGGTCGCGCCAGGGGCCGGCGAGCAGGTCGGCGGCTTTGAGAAAAATGGAGGCGCGGTCGAGCCAGTGCATCCGCGCCCAGTCGGGGGCGGCGTCGCGGGCGGCGGCGATGGCGCGTTCGACTTCGGGCGCGCCGCACAGGTGCGCCGTCGCCAGCAGGCGGGCGTGCTCGTGCGGCGCCCTGACCTCGCACACGCGCCCCGTGGTGACGCGCTGGCCCCCGATGGTGGCGGGGATTTCGAGGGGCTGGGCGCGCATCTCGCCCAGCGTCTGGCGCAGCGAGGCGCGCTCGGCGCTGCCGGGCGCGTACGCGCGGATGGGCTCGTTGAGGGGCAGCGGCGGAAAGGCGACGGCGTTGTTCATGGCGGAAAGGGCGGTGGAAGCGCTTGTCTGGGGCGTCAAGATAGGCGGCAGGAAACGACGCGGGCGGCGCCTTCGTTGCCGCTCCACACCTTCATCCCCATTCCACATGCGCCCCGCCTTTTTATCCCTTTTCAGCCTCGCGCTCGCCTTTTCGCTTTCCGCCCAGACGCGCGACGACGCGCTGCCGCGCGCCAGCCCGAGTGCAACCGTCAGCCAGACCGTCGGCATCACCCAGGTCACCGTCACGTACGGACGCCCCTCGGCAAAGGGCCGCACCCTCTTTGGCGCCGAAGGCTCGGACGCGCTCGAAACGTATGGCAAGGTCTGGCGGCTGGGCGCGAATGAGGCCACGACCATCACCTTCTCGACCGACGTGACCGTCGAGGGCCAGCCCCTGGCAAAGGGCACGTACGGCCTTTTCGCCATCCCCGGCGCCGACGAGTGGCAGTTCGTCTTCAACAAGGTGGCGGCCCAGTGGGGCGCCTTTTCGTACGACGAGGCGCAGGACGCCCTCCGCGTGACGACGCGGGCCGTCGAGACGCCCAACGTCGAGCAGCTTCGCTTCTGGTTCGACGACGTGACCGAAACGTCGGCGCGCGTGCAGATGGCGTGGGGCACGACGATGGCCGGCTTCACCGTCGAATCCGACACCCGGGCGCGCATCATGGACGCCGCGGCGGCTTCGGAGACGGCCACGGACTGGCGCGTGCCGTACCGCTACGCCGCCTACGCCCTCACGCAGGGCCTGCCCGCCGAGATGCCGCTGCGCCTGGCCGAGCGCGCCCTCACGCTGGAAAACTCGTACGCGACCGTCGCGCTCAAGGCGCGCCTCCAGGCCGCCACGGGCGACTTCGCGGGCGCCGCCACGACGGGCGCCGCCGCCCTCGCGCTGGGCCGCGCCATGTCCAGCCCGCCCCGCGACCTCGCCGAACTCGAAGCGTCTGTCGAGGAGTGGCGCGGCAAGGACAACTGACGGCGCGCACCGACCACGTCAAATCAAAAAAGGGGCTCCAGCCACGCGCCGGAGCCCCTTTTTGCGTTTTACCCGTCCGGCGTTTACCGCGCCACGACAAGCTGGCGGCTGGTGCCAAACGTCTCGCCCTGCACCCGGTACACGTACACGCCCGCGGGCAGCGCGGCGGCGTCGAGCGTGACGAGGCGCGTTTCGGCGTCGGCCAGGCGGCCGCTGAAGGGCGTCGAGACGCGCTGGCCCAGCAGGTTGTAGAGTTCGACCGTCACCTGCTGGCTGCGTTGCACGGACAGCGCGAGCGTGGCCGTGGTGCGGGCGGGGTTGGGCCGGGCCGGCTGGAGCGTGTACGGGCCGTCGCCCGCGATGGCCAGTTCGATTTCGGCGCTGAAGTTCGCGGCGCCGTCGAAGTCCACCTGGCGCAGGCGGAAGCGGTAGCGGCCCGGCGCGAGGTTTTTGACGTCGAAGTGGTACTGCTGCGCTTCGAGCGTGGTGCCGTGGCCGGGCACCCAGCCCCGCGTGCGCCACGCGCCGTCCGTCATCTGCTGCACGTCGAAGCCCGCGTTGTTGGTCTCGCTGGCCGTGTGCCACCGCAGCGTGGCCCCGCTGCCCGTGCCCACGCCCTCGAACGCGACGAGTTCGACGGGGA
>CBDUCD010000309.1:0-3768 GCA_965365535.1 uncultured Rhodothermales bacterium
CATGCCCCGTCTCCTCCCGGCGCTTTTCGGCGCCGCCCTCGTCCTCGCGGGTTGCGCCCTTTCGCGCCCTGAAACCGCTGCGGTGCCCGCCGGCCCCGTCATCCTTGTCTCGCTCGACGGCTTCCGCTCCGACTACGCCAGCCGCGTGCCCACGCCCACGCTCGACCGCATCGCCCGCGAGGGCGTCCGCGCCCGCTGGCTGACGCCCGCGTACCCGACGCTCACCTTTCCCAACCACTACACGCTCGCCACGGGCCTCTACCCCGCGCGCCACGGCATCGTGGGCAACCATTTCTACGACGCCGCGCAGCAGATGGACTTCAGCTTCCGCGACACCGCCGCCGTGCGCGACGCGCGCTGGTGGGGCGGCGAGCCCATCTGGACGACGGCGGAAAAGCAGGGCAGGCGTGCTGGAACGGTTTTCTGGCCGGGCTCCGAAGCCCCCATCGGCGGCGTCCGCCCGTCGTTCTGGCTGCCGTACGAAGATGCCATGCCCTACGGCGCCCGCGTGGATACCCTCCTCGCGTGGCTCGACCGGCCCGCCGGGCAGCGCCCGCGCCTGCTCACGCTCTACCTCAGCGCCGTGGATAACGCCGGCCACCGCTACGGACCGGGCGCGCCCCAGGTGGACGCCGCCATCGCCCGCGTGGACAGCACGCTGGGGCGCCTCGTCGCCGGGCTGGAAAGGCGGGGATTGTACAAGTGCGCCACCCTCGTCGTCGTTTCCGACCACGGCATGGCCGACATGGCGCCCGAGCGCACCGTCTATCTCGACGACTACGCCGACGTGGAGGCGCCTTCCGCGCGCGTGTTCTGGGGCGAGCCCACGGGGCTGTGGCCCAGAGAGGGCAAAGAGGACAGCCTGTTCGCCGCCCTCGCCGCCACGCCCATCCCGCACGTGCAGGTGTACCGGCGCGAGACGCTGCCCGCCCGGCTGCACTTCGGCGGCAGCCCGCGCATCCCGCCCATCGTGCTGCTGGCCGACGACGGCTGGACGGTCACCACGCGCGAGCGCGCCGCTGCCCGGCCTGCCGCGGAGCACTGGGGCGCGCACGGCTTCGACAACGCGTACCCGTCCATGCGGGCCATTTTTTACGCGCGCGGGCCGCAGTTCCGGCAGGGCGTCGTCGTGCCGCCCCTAGCCGCGACGGACGTGTACGCCCTTCTCACCCGGGTGCTGGGCGTCCGCCCCGCCCGCAACGACGGCTCGCCCGGCGCCACGCGGGCCCTGCTGCGGTAGGCGCGCAACCACGACGGGGGCGCCGGGTTTGAAACCCGCACCAAACAGGCAACGCGATGTGGTTTGACGGCTGGGACAGCATTTTCCGCACGGGCGCGACGGCGGCGCTGGGCTACGTCACCCTCGTCGTCATGCTGCGCGCCACGGGCAAGCGGACGCTGTCGAAGATGAACGCCTTCGACTTTATCGTCACCATCGCGCTGGGTTCGATTCTGGCCTCGCTCATCCTGCTCCAGGACGTGACGTTTACTGACGGGCTGACGGCGCTGCTGGCCCTCATCCTGCTCCAGTACGCCGTGACGTGGCTGGCGGTGCGGGCGCCGTGGTTCGAGAACCTCGTCAAGGCCGAGCCGGCGCTGCTCGTGTACCAGGGGCGCGTGCTCAGCGGCGCCATGCGCCACGCGCGCATCACCCGGCGCGAGGTCGAGGGCGCGGTGCGCGAAGCGGGCTACGCCGCGCTGGGCGACGTGGAGGCCGTCGTGCTCGAAACCAACGGCACCTTCAGCGTCATCACCAACAGCGCCTCCGACCCCGGCGCGCTCCGGGTGGTGCAGGGCTACGACCAGGCCCGCCAGTAGCCCCGTCAGCGGGCGGGCTGCACCACGCCCGTGCAGTCGCCAAAGCCGATGCGCAGGCCGTCCTTTTCGGCGAGGGCGGTGAGGGTGAGGCGGTCGCCATCCTCGAGAAACGCCCGCGTCTCGCCTGAGGGCAGCGCGAGGGGCTTTTCGCCGTTCCACGCCAGCTCCAGCAGCGACCCGAAGGCGGCGGGCGTGGGGCCGCTGATGGTGCCGCTCGCCATGAGGTCGCCGGGGCGCAGGTTGCAGCCATTCACGGTGTGGTGCGCCACCATCTGCGCCATCGTCCAGTACAGGTAGCGCGTGTTGGACTGGCAGATGGGGGCGGGCGCGCCCATCGCCGGCGTCTGGATGGATACTTCGAGCGCGATGTCGAAGGCGCCGGGGCCGTCCTGCCGCAGGTAGTCGAGCGGCGCGGGCGCTTGGGCGGGCGCGGCGACGCGGAACGGTTCGAGCGCGTCGAGGGGCACGATCCACGGCGAGACGGTGGTGAGAAAGTTCTTGCCCAGAAACGGCCCGAGGGGCACGTACTCCCACGCCTGGATGTCGCGGGCGCTCCAGTCGTTGACGAGGGCGAGGCCGAAAATGTGCGACTCGGCCCTGCCGATGGGGATGGCCTCGCCGAGCCTGTTGCCCGTTCCGACGAAAAAGCCCATCTCCAGCTCGAAGTCCAGCCGCGCCGTCGGGCCGAAAGGAGGCGCCGCGTCGGGTCCCGCAGGCCGCCGCTGCCCGTAGGGGCGAATCACGTCGTGCGGGCTGGCGACGACGCTCGACGCGCGCCCGTGGTAGCCCACGGGCAGGTGCCGCCAGTTGGGCATGAGGGCGTTTTCCGGCCCCCGAAACATCGTCCCGACGTTGGTGGCGTGCTCGCGCGACGCGTAGAAATCCGTGTAGTCGCCGATGGCGACGGGCAGGACGGTCTCCACGTCGTTCAGGTCGAAAATCGCCCTTTCGCGCAGCGCCGCGTCTTTTTCGAGCCGGTCGTCTCGGCCCGACAGAAGCGCCTGCAACCGCTGCCGCACGCCCCGCCACGCCGGGCGTCCGAGAGCCATAAAGGCGTTGAGGGTGTCCTGCTGGAAAGGCCGCGCGCTGCCCAGCACGTCGTCCAGCAGCCCGGCGTTTTCGAGCGCCCGCAGACTTACCGCCCAGCCGCCCAGGCGCGCGGCGGGGTGCGTCACGCCCCCCACGCAGACGGCGCCCCACGGCAGGTTTTCGAGGGGAAACGGCGTGTCGGCGGGCAGGTCGAGAAAAGGCATGGGGGTTGGTTGGTTGGTTGGTTGGTTGGTTGGTTGGTTGGTTGCGCTACGTGCTCTCATCTAACAAACTCGACCATTGACAAACCCGGCCAACCCTACCCTTCGCGCAGGGCGAGGCGGACGAGTTCTTCGGCGGTTTGCAGGCCGGGGTGGGCGCGGAGCACTTTGCGCAGGTTGCGCTCGGCGGTGGCGCGGGCGAGGCCGAGGGCTTCGAGGGCGGCCAGGGCGTCGGCGCGGGCTTCGCTGCGGCCGTCGTCGGCGCCGCCCAGCGTGCCCGTGCCCGCCAGTTCGAGGCGCGAGACGCGGTCGCGCAAGTCCACCACGAGGCGCTCGGCGGTTTTGCGCCCGATGCCGGGAATCTGCACCAGCATCGCCGCGTCGCCTTCGAGAATGCGGCGCTGGAGCTCGGCGGGCGGCAGCGCCGACAGGGCCGCGAGGGCCAGCTTCGGCCCCACGCCCGACACGCTGATAAGCGCCTCGAACAGCTCGCGCTCGGCAGGTGTGGCAAAGCCGAAAAGGAGGTGGGCGTCCTCGCGCACCACCATGTGCGCCAGCAGCCTGACCGCCGCGCCCACGTCGGGCAGCGCCTCGAACGTCGAGGTGGGGATGGCGAGGAAATACCCGATGCCCCCCACGTCTATGATGGCGTGGGCAGGCTTTTTCTCCGACAGCGTTCCGGCGACGTGGACGATCATGG
>CBDUCD010000310.1:0-3750 GCA_965365535.1 uncultured Rhodothermales bacterium
AGAACGGCTGCGCCCTCATCGGCGGCGAGACGGCCGAGATGCCGGGCCTTTACGAGGGCGGCGAGTACGACCTGGCGGGCACCATCGTGGGCGTCGTCGAGAAAAGCAAAATCCTCGACGGATCGCGCGTCCGGGCGGGCGACGTGATCCTGGGGCTGCCCTCGACGGGGCTGCACACGAACGGCTACTCGCTGGCCCGCAAGGTGCTTTTCGCCCATCACAACCTCGACAGCCGCCCCGCCGAGCTGGAAGGGCAGCGCGTCGGCGACGCCCTGTTGCAGGTGCACCGGTCGTACCTGGGCGCCATCGCCGCCCTGACGGAGGCCGACCTGGCGCGCGCCTTCGTGCACGTCACGGGCGGCGGCATCCCCGGCAACACGCCGCGCGTGCTGCCCGACGGGCTGGACTTCGAAGTGGACTGGGACGCCTGGCCCCGGCCTGGCATTTTCAACCTCATCGGGCGGCTGGGCGGCGTGCCCGAAAGGGATCTGCGGCGGACGTTCAACCTCGGCATCGGCCTGCTGGCGATTGCCGCGCCCGAAAACGCAGCGGCGGCGCGTGGCGTGCTGGAAGCGCTGGGCGAAACGGTTTACACCGTCGGGCGTGTTGTGGAGCAGAAGGCGGTAGAGCGGGAACAAGGCAAGGCCGATAAGGGCTGAAAAACCGCTTCCATCACAACCACCCATGCTCACGATTTTCGCTATTCTGGTGCTGTCCTACCTCGTCGGCTCGATACCGGCCAGCGTGTGGATCGGGCAGGGCCTCTACGGCATTGACGTGCGGCAGCACGGCAGCGGCAACGCGGGCGCCACCAATGCCTTCCGCGTGCTGGGCTGGAAAGCCGGCCTGCTCTCGACACTGGTGGACGTGGGCAAGGGCCTGCTCACCGCCGGCGTCATCGCTACGCTGCGGCTGGGGCCGATCCCTGAAACCTTTGGCTACTGGGACGCCGGCACGACCATCCGCCTGATGGCGGGCGTGGCCGCCGTCGCGGGGCACATGTACCCCGTCTGGGCGCATTTCAAGGGCGGCAAAGGCGTCAACACGTCGGCGGGGGTGCTGTTTGCGCTTACGCCCATCTCGATGTGGATCACGCTGCTCGTCTTTGCCGTCGTGCTCGTCGCCTTCCGCTACGTGTCGCTGGCGTCACTCATCGCCGCCATCGCGTTCCCGACGACGATAGCCATCCGGCGGTACGTGTTCCACATCCAGTCGCTCGACCCCGGCCTGCTCATCTTCGGCATCGTGCTGGCGCTGGGCATCATCTACGCGCACCGCAAAAACATCAGCCGGCTGATGCGGGGGCAGGAGGCGCGCATCCGGTCGTTCCGCCCCGGCGGCGGGATGCGGGCGAAAGGGGAGTTGTAGGGGTGGTGAGGTGGATGGGTGGCGAGGTGGTGGGTGGAGTGCCGGTGCGGGGCGGCGTGTGGGGGTTGTAGGGGCGCGATAAAGGGCGCCTCGCTACCCCGCGATGCGCCCGTTGCGATGCGATGCATGGCGCCCCCGTTGCCCGCGCCGCGCCCCCGTTGCGATGCTGCGCCCCGCTCGCCCCGCCCCGAAAGCCCGCCCGGCTGCCGGCCCCCGCGCCGCCCCGGCACTCCACCCGCAACCCCACCACCTCGCAACCCCGCCACCCCATGGAAACGCCTCCTGTCCGCCACAACGTTGCCGTGCTGGGGGCGGGAAGCTGGGGCACGGCGCTGGCGCTGAGCCTGGCGCGGGCGGGCCGCTTTGTGCGGCTGTGGGCGCGCCGCCCCGCCCTGGCGCAGACGCTGCGCGCCACGCGCGAAAACGCCGAGTACCTGCCGGGCGTCCACCTGCCGCCCTCGGTCGAGGTGACGGCCGACCTGGAGGCCGCCACGCGCGGCGCCGACCTGTGGCTGTTCTGCACGCCGTCGCAGTCGGTGCGCAGCGTGGCCCAGCAGCTCGTCGGGCGCGCCGACGCGCACCTCATCGCCTTCAGCGCCGCCAAAGGCATCGAAACGGGCACGCTGATGACGACGACGCAGGTGCTGGCCGACGTGCTGCGGGGCGTGCCGCGCAGCCGCATGGGCGTGCTCTACGGCCCCTCGCACGCCGAAGAGCTGGCCCAGGACATGCCCACGGCCGTCGTCGCGGCGGGCTACAGCATCGACATCGCGCGCGAGGTGCAGCACACCTTTATGACGCCCGCCCTCCGCGTCTATACCAACGACGACGTGATCGGCGTCGAGGTCGGCGGGTCGGTCAAAAACATCCTCGCCATTGCCGCCGGCATGTCGGACGGCGTGGGCGCGGGCGACAACGCGAAGGCGGCGCTCGTCACGCGCGGCATCGCCGAGATCCGGCGGCTGGGGCTGGCGCTGGGCGCGCGGCCCCTTACTTTTGCCGGCCTGACGGGCATCGGCGACCTCGTCGTGACGTGCATGAGCCGCCACAGCCGCAACCGCTACCTGGGCGAGCAGATCGGGCGCGGGCGCCCGCTCGACGAGGTGCAGCACGAGATGAACATGGTGGCCGAGGGCGTGGCCACGACGCAGTCCGTGCACGCCCTCGCCCAGCAGCAGGGCGTCGAGATGCCCCTCACCGAGGCCGTGTACCGCATCCTGTTCGAGGGCAAGCCGCCCCACGAGGCGCTGCGCGAGCTCATGGCGCGGGCGCCCAAAGACGAGGACTGGCTGCCCGAAGAACTGCAAAAAGGCTGAACGCGCGGGCGCCTGGGGCGTTGCCCTCCCGAAGTTGCCCCGCCCATGACGCTCCGAGAACTGACCCTGATGGCCTCGCGCGGCGAAGGCCTTACCCTCGAGTTCAAAAAGCGCGCGCCCGAGCCCGAAAGGCTGGCCAAGGAAATCATCGCCCTCGCCAACACCGCCGGCGGGCACGTCCTCATCGGCGTGGACGACGCCGGGACGGTGGCGGGCCTGCGCGACGCCCTCGAAGAAGAATACGCGCTGCATCACGCCCTCGAAACCCACTGCGATCCCATCGTGCCCGTCACGACCGAGCGGGTGCCCATCTCGGCCAAGCGCGACGTGCTCGTCGTCACCGTCCCGCTCTCGGACGCGCGCCCCCATTTTCTCGTCGGCGGGGAGGTGCCTACCGCCTACGTGCGCGTCGAGAGCATGAGCGTCGAGGCCTCGCGCGAGGCCGTGCGCCTGATGCGCCGCCGCGACGAAGCGGTGCAGTTCACCTTTGGCGACCGCGAAAAGCTGCTCCTGCGCTACCTCGACGCGTATGGCAGCATCACCGTGAGCGCCTTTGCCGCCCTCGCGGGCATCAAAGCCCGGCAGGCCGGCCACACCCTCGTGCTGCTCACCCGCGCCCGCCTGCTCGACCACCACGCCGACCCGCGCGAAGATTACTTTTCCCTCGCCCGCGAAGGGCCGCGCCCCAACGGACATCGGTGACACATAGGTGGCACCTGTGTCGTGGTAGCTTTCGGGTCGTGGGTGGAGGGGCGCCCGGTGCCCTCGTGGTTGGGAAAGAGGGCCAACTACCTACTACCCGCCACCAGCTACGAGCGAGCCGCAGGCAAGCGTCCACCTACAACAAGCTCCCTTTCCCCATGCCCATCGTAGACGTCATTCCGCTTCACGAGACCGCGCAGGAGCGCTACCTCAACTACGCCCTGTCGGTCATTACGAGCCGGGCGCTGCCCGACCTGCGCGACGGCCTCAAGCCTGTGCAGCGGCGCATCCTCTACGCCATGTTCAACAGCCTGCGGCTCACCCCCGACGCCCGGCACCGCAAAAGCGCCACCATCGTGGGGGA
>CBDUCD010000311.1:0-3744 GCA_965365535.1 uncultured Rhodothermales bacterium
ACGCACAGGCAGACACCCCCACCCGCTTCGCGGGAGCCCCCTCAAGGGGGCGGTTAATCCAACGGCGTAACTCTTATGGTCACTGGTGCTTTTCCAGTGACCAATGACCAGTGACCAGTGCCTCACAGCACCGGCGCGAACAGGCGGGTGAGGCGGGCGGCGAAGTGAAAGGCGAAAGGCCGGTCGCGGATGGATTCCATGTCGAGGCGGGTGCTGCGGGCCAGGTCGCCTTCGAGCATCCGGGCCACGTCGCGGGCGAAAGGTTCGTCGTTGAAAAGGACGGTCAGCTCGAAGTTGAGGCGGAACGAGCGGTTGTCCATGTTGGCCGTGCCCACGGCGGCGTACTCGGTATCTACGAGCATCACCTTCTGGTGCATGAATCCGTCCTCGTAGAGAAACACCTTGACGCCCGCGCGGGCGGCCTCGGGGAAATAGGCGTAGGGCACGTATTTGAAAAAGATGGAGTCGCTCTGGCGCGGCATCAGGATGCGCACGTCCACGCCGCGCAGCGCCGCCACCTGGAGGGCGCCCAGCACCCGCCCGTCGGGCACGAAGTAGGGCGTGGCGATCCAGACGCGCGTTTCGGCGGCTTCGATGGCGTGGGCGAAGAGGAGGCCGCAGGTTTCGAGTGCGTCGTCGGGGCCGGAGGCGAGCACGAGGGCGCAGCGGTCGGCGTCGCTGGGCGCGGGCGTCCAGCGCACGTCGGGCAGCGCGCCCCGGCTGTAGTACCAGTCCTGGCAGAAGGCGTGCTGCACGCCCTGCACGATAGGCCCGCGCAGCGCCAGGTGCGTGTCGCGCCACGGGCTGATTTTGGGGTCGCGCCCCAGGTACTCGTCGCCCACGTTGAGGCCGCCCACGAACGCCTTTTCGCCGTCCACGACGACGATTTTGCGGTGGTTGCGGAAGTTGAGCCGGAAGCGCCGGAAGGCGCCGCGCCGCCCGCTGAACGCCGCCGTCGCCACGCCCGCCTCCACGAGCGTCTCTTTGTAGGCGCGCGGCAGCGCGTGGCTGCCCACGTCGTCGTAGAGCAGGTGCACCCGCACGCCGCGCCGCGCCGCCGCGATGAGGTGCTGCTGGAAGGCGCGCCCGATCTGGTCGTCGTGGATGGTGTAGAACTGGGCCAGGACGTAGTGCCGCGCCCCTTCGATGGCCTCGAAAATGGCGCTGAAGGTGGCGTCTCCATTGATAAGCAGATGGCCGTCGTTGCCCCGCGTAAAGTGGACGGTGGCAAGCTTCTGGAACGCCTCCGGCTCGCCGCGCTCGCCCGAGGGATCGGCGTGGTAGGCCTGGAGAAAGTGCCCCGCGTCGGCGGGGATGCCCTGGGCGTGGAGCTGCCGTTCGAGGTCGGCGGCAAAGCCTTCGAGGGCGCGGTCGTAGTCGGCAAAGCGGGTCCGCCCGAAAAGCCAGTAAAAGGGCAGCGCCAGAAACGGGATGGACAGCAGCGCCACCGTCCACGCCACCGACCCCTGCGGCGTGCGCGCCTTCATGATGGCGTCTATGGCGCTGAGGGCGCCCAGCACGTACGCGAGCGGCACCGCGATGGCGACGATCCAGCCCCAGACGTTGGCAAGCATGGCAGGTGCAGAAGTGGAGAGGGAAGATGGGGCCGGGCCGCCGATAACGCATGTAACGAGGGCGCAATGAGGAATCGCCGCTTTGCGCGGGCGCCGCCGGGCGTACCTTGCGCCCTTTCCCCCGCCGCGCCCATGCCCCCCGCAACGCCCCATCCGGTGCGGCCCTACGTGCCCGCCGCCACCCATCTGCCCGAACTCACCCCCAAAGCCCTCGCGCTGGGGCTGGCGCTGTCGGCGCTGCTGGCGGGCGCGAACGCCTACCTCGGCCTCAAGGTGGGGCTGACGGTTTCGGCGTCCATCCCGGCGGCGGTGATTTCGATGGGCGTGCTGCGGCTGTTCCGGCAGTCCAACATCCTCGAAAACAACCTGGTGCAGACGGCGGCGAGTGCGGGCGAAAGCGTGGCGGCGGGCGTCATCTTTACCCTGCCGGCCCTCGTGCTGATGGGCTACTGGCAGGGCTTCTCGTTCTGGCCCATTCTCGGCATCGCGCTGTTTGGCGGCACGCTGGGCGTTTTGTTCACCATTCCCCTGCGGCGCGCCCTCGTCGTCGAAAGCGCGCTCGCGTTTCCCGAGGGCGTGGCCACGGGCGAGGTGCTCAAGGCGGGCAACGAGGGCGGCGCGGGCGTGGCGGCCATCGCGCTGGCGGCGCTGGCGGCGGCGGGCCTCAAACTCATGCAGACGGGCTTCAAGCTCGTCGCGCCGTCGGCGGGCTATGGCGCCCAGGTGGGGGGCACCGTTTTCGGGCTGGGCACCGACCTGGGCGTGGCGCTGCTGGCCGTGGGCTACATCATCGGGCTGAACATCTCGACGGTCGTGTTTCTGGGCGGGGCCGTGGCGTGGCTCGTGGCCATTCCCCTGTGGATGGCGACGGCGCCGGCTGCCGAGTACGCCGCCATCGTGGGCGATGCCGTGGGCTACGACGCGGCCTTTGCCGTGTGGAGCGCCCGCATCCGCTACCTGGGCGTGGGCGCGATGGCCGTGGGCGGGCTGTGGGCGCTCGTGTCGCTCGTGGGGCCGCTGCGCGACGGCATCCGGGCGTCGGTCGCGGCGTTCCGGCAGGCGCGGCGGGGCGGCGGCGCGGCCATCGAACGAACCGAACTGGACACGCCCATCCCCATCGTGGCGGGCGGCGCCGTTGCCCTCGCCATCCCCCTGTTTTTCGTCCTGCTGGCGCTCGTGGATCAGCAGGCGCTGGGCATCACGACGGGGCTGTACGCGGCCACCATTGGCTGCGCGCTCTTGTTCGCGCTTGTGGCGGGCTTCCTGTTCTCGTCGGTCGCGGGCTACATGGCCGGCCTCGTCGGCTCGTCCAACAACCCCATTTCGGGCGTCACCATTGCGACGGTGCTGAGCATCTCGGGCGTGCTGCTGGTGCTCTTGGGGAGTCAGATCAACTTTGCCGTTGACACCGAAAAGGCGCTCGCGGCGGCGGCAACGGCCATTCTCGTGGGCGCCGTCGTGTGCTGCGCGGCGGCCATTGCGGGCGACAACCTGCAAGACCTCAAGGCGGGGCAGATCGTGGGGGCGACGCCGTGGAAGCAGCAGCTGATGCAGGTGCTGGGCGTGGCGGCGGGCGCCGTTGCGATGGCGCCCGTGCTGGGGCTGCTCTTCAACGCGTATGGCCTGGGCGACGTGTTTCCGCGCCCGGGCATGAACCCCGCCGAGGCCCTTGCCGCGCCGCAGGCGACGCTGATGGCCAGCGTGGCGCAGGGCGTGCTGGGCGGCAGCCTGCCGTGGGACATGGTGCTCTACGGCGCCCTTTTCGCCGTCGCCACCATCGTGCTGGACGTGGTGCTCGAACGGCGCGGCGGCGTTTTCCGCACGCCCGTGCTGGCCGTGGCCGTGGGCCTGTACCTGCCCATCGAAGTGACGACGCCCATTTTTCTGGGCGGGCTCGTAGCGTGGATGGCGGGGCAGCGCGTGCGCCGCCGGGTGGCGGGCGAGGCGTACCACGAGGCCGCCGTGCTGAGCGAGCGGCGCGGGCTGCTGTTCGCCTCGGGCCTCATCACGGGCGAGGCGCTCGTGGGCATTTTGCTCGCCATCCCGTTTGCCCTTTACGAAAGCCAGGACGTGCTCGTCTTCGCGACGCTGCCCGCGCCCCTCCCCACCCTGCTCGGGCTGGCCGCGTATGCCCTTTTCGGCTTCTGGCTCTACCGCACCGCCTCCCGCT
>CBDUCD010000312.1:0-3719 GCA_965365535.1 uncultured Rhodothermales bacterium
GACACGTCGAGGGTGCCGGAGCAGGGCGTCGCGGCGGCATCGTCCCACGTTTCGCGCAGGTCGCAGGGGCAGCTTTGCGCGATGGCGAAGCCGAACGCGACGCTGGTTTGCTGCGGCTCGCCCGTCGGGTTGAACACGCGCACCACGGCGCCCGGCCCGCCGCGTTCGGGCCGCAGCGCCGACAGCACGACGGCGGGGTTGTCGAGCGCGAGCAGGCTGCCCGCGCGCGGGCGCGGCGCGGCGCCCGTCAGGTGGGGCAGGTAGGGCATCTCCTGCGCCCACGCCGGGTGCGCAAAGGCGCGGCAGTGGCGGGCCACCGCGGCGGTGCTCGCGTCGCCGAAGCCGAAAAGCAGGGCGCCGCCCATCGGGCGGAGGCACTGGGCGCCGGGCGTGGGCACCTGCGGGCCGGCGCCGACGCGGCGGATGCGCCCGCCTTTTACCGACAGCCACCCCACCGACCGGCAGAGGGTGACGGCGATCCACGTCTCGTCGGCATTTTCCACCAGCTCGTACTCGGGCAGGCCGCGCGCGGCCACCCAGGTGCGGCGGGCGTCGCCCTCCACGAGCGCGAAGTCGCCCATGTGGTGCGTCGTGTAATGGAGTTCGCCGGGAAAGGCGGCGTAGCGCTCGGGCGCGGTTTCGGGGGTGACGAGGGGCGGGCGCCGGCGCGGGGCCAGCCGGAAAAGGCCGTCGGCAAGGGAGGCGTCGGTGCGCGTGGCCGTCGGAAAAAGCACGCGCAGGCGTCCGTCGCGGGCGGTGTTTTCGTAGGCCACCTCGACGTGCAGCCCGCGCGCGCCGTCCAGCCGGAGTGTGGCGGTGACTTCCAGCCGCGTCGTCTCGCCGGTGCCCAGGGCGCGGGGCGCGTCGAGGGCGAAAAGGCAGACGAGGGCGTCGGGGTCGTGGGCGTCGCGGCGCGCCTCGACGAGGCAGGCGTCGCGCGGCGCGTCGCCCGCCACCGGCCCGAACGAGTACGTGTCGCCCGCGTCGCGCTCGAAATGGAAGCGCAGCACGTCGGGCCGCGTCTCGCCCGTCGTTTTGTTGCGCAGGGCAACCCGGCCCTCGGCCACGTCGAGCCGCCAGGTGTCGTTTTCGAGCACGGCCTCGGGCGTACGCGCGCGGGCGGGCGGGGCGCCGGGCTGCTCGAAAACCCGCACCACCTGGTAGCCCATCGGCGGCACCTCGACGGTAAAGCGGACGCGGTAGCGGCGGCCCCAGGTGGCTTCGAGAAACGCGCTGCGCAAAACCGGCGCCTCCGTCCCCAGCACGGCCAGGTCGAGGGCGCGGCCCATGCCGTCGAGGGCGGCCAGCGCGGACGCCGGGCGGGCCGGGCCGAACTCGCCCTCGGCGTTGGGCAGCAGCACGCTACACTCAACGGTAAAGCGCTCGGGGTACGGGTGCGGGTTGAAGACGAACACGTCGGTGCCGCCGGGCGCCGGGCACGGCGCGAAGCCGTCGCGGGCGAGGGTTTCGAGCGCCTCGGTGACGAGTGCCTGCCCGACCTCGTCCACGTGGCGAAAGCGCGCCTCGTCGTCCTCGTGGACGGCGTCAACGCTGCACCCGCAGATGTCGTCGTGGGGGTGGTTGCGCAGCAGCTCGCGCCAGGCGTAATCCAGGAAAGGCCGGGCGTCGGGGCCTTTGCGCTGGGCGTGCAGCCACGCCCGCAGGGGCTCGGCCACGTGGGTAAGCAGGTGCTGGGCCGCGTGGTTCTGGCGTTTGAGGTAGAGGCGCGTCGAATAGACGGACAGCAGGATGGGGTGGTCGGCGTTGCCCGTGAGGTCGCCTTCGCCGCGCGCCAGGGCGGGCGCCTCGGCCTCGACGCGCCCGAAAAAGTCGGCGAGGGTGCCGTGCGCGATCTGCCAGTCGGGCCGGCGGGCCGCTATCTCGTCCAGCAGGGCGGGCAGCGCGGGCTGCTCGGGCATGTGGTCGAAGCCGTTGAGCAGCAGCAGGGGGCCGGCGGCCTGGAGGGGCAGCAGGCGGCTGCGCGTGGCGTCGAGCTGGGCGAGGGCGGCATCGGCGGTGGGCGTCTGCCCGTCGAAGCGCCCGTAGTCGTCGGCGTGGCCCAGGGCGGCGGCGTTGAAGTAGCCGTCGCGTCCGTAAAAGGCCGTCACTTCGGAGCCGTCGGGGGCGCGCCACCGGAACAGGCTGCCGTGCCTTTTCTTGGCCTCGTCGTCGAGCCCGCGCGTGAGCAGGTACGTGCCGATGCCAAAGCCCTGCAAAATCTGCGGCATCTGGGCGGGGTGCCCGAAGGGGTCGGGGACGTAGCCGATGGCGGCGGCGTCTTCGCCCGCGTCGGCGCGCATGGCCAGCCCGCGTTGCAGGTTGCGGATGATACTTTCGCCCGAGACGAGAAACAGGTCGGGCAGCACGTAAAACGGCCCCACGCGCAGCCGCCCGGCGGCAACGAGGGCGCGCAGCCGCGCCTCTTGGTCGGGGCGGATTTCGAGGTAGTCTTCGAGCAGCACCGTCTGCCCGTCGAGCGTAAAGGCGCGGTAGCCGGCATCGCCTTCGAGCAGGTCGAGCAGCCGATCCACCATGCGCACGAGGCGGAAGCGGAACGTCTCGAAAGGCAGGTACCACGCCCGATCCCAGTGCGAGTGGGAGACGAGCAGGGCGGGCGTCGGAGGGGGGGCGTCGGGAGCGGCTACGTCGTTCAGCATGGCGTTTCAGCGAATCACCGTCAGGGGCAGCGTCGCCATTTCGCGCCCCTGCACCACGCGGACGACGTAGGCGCCGGGGGCGAGGCTGGCGGCGTCGAGGGGGTACGAGGCGGTGCCGGGGGCGAGGACAAACCGCTGCACGTCGCGTCCCATCGCGTCGAAAACGGTGACGTGGAGGGCGGCGCTCGCGTCAGCGCCTTCCACCCACAGCCGCGCCGCGCCCGCCGACGGGTTGGGCCACACGCGCGCCGCGAGTGCGGCAGGGGCGGGGGAGGAGAGGGTCGCCGTGGCCTGGCGCAGGCGGCGGGCGGCGCCGCTCAGGGTTTCGTACACGACGCGCCCGTCCATCAGCACGGCGATGGAATCCATCACCTCGCCCGTCCAGCGCGCCAGCAGGCCGTTCTGGTAGCCGGGCCGCGTAAACGGGTCGTGGACGAGCAGCACGTAGTAGCCCTGGGCGCGGCCCCGCGCGCGCACGTCGTCGAGGGCGGCGGTGCGCGCGGCGTCGTACGTGGCCGGCGTCAGGTTCCAGCCGAAATCCTCCGACGTGCGCAGGTTGACCTGCCCGGCGGCGAGGCTGTCCTCGTAGAGCGGCGGCAGCGAGAGGGCGGTGACGCCCCTTTCGGCCAGCAGCCGGAACGTGGCGCGGTCGCCGTAGTGGCCGGGCGGCACCGCCGCCGTCACCCGGTCGGCGCCCAGCCGGGTGCGCAGCAGCGCGAGCCCGTCGCCCAGCAGGCGCTGCTGCACGGCGGCGCCCAGCGCGACGCGGTCGCGGGCGCACCACAGCTCGTGGCCGCTTTCGCCGCAGCGCGGGCAGATGTGGGTGTAGCCGTGCAGCGCGATTTCGTGGCCGCGCGCCGCCGACAGGGCCAGCTCGGCAGCCAGCGTGCCGTCGGCGTTCTGGGATTCTTCGAGCCGGTGCGGAATCACGACCCACGACACGCGCCCGCCGCGCGCCTCGACGGCGGCCTCGAACGGGACGATGCTGCGCGGCCCTATCGCCGAGCGCGACTGCACGTCGTCCACCCGGACGACGACGACGAGTGAGTCCTGGGCCGCTGC
>CBDUCD010000313.1:0-3708 GCA_965365535.1 uncultured Rhodothermales bacterium
ATCTGCGAGATGCGCGCTTCGGTCAGGTTCAGCACCTGCCCGATCTCGCGCAGCGTCAGGTTTTCGTAGTAGTAGAGCGCCAGCACCAGGCGCTCGCGCTCGGGCAGGTGTTCGATGAGGGCCTCGACGGCGTGCATCACGCTGCGGTTTTCGACGTCGGCAAAGCCTGCCTGCCCATTTTCGTCCTCCAGCGTGTCGCCGACGCTGTAGCCCTCGTCGTCGCCCACGGGGCCGTCGAGCGAGAGGGCGTAGCGCACCTGCGCCTCGCGCAGCACGGCGTGGTAGTCGGCCAGGGGCACGCCCATGAAGTCGGCCACGTCCTCGTCCGTCGGCTCGGCTTCAAGCATCTGCTGGAGCGTGTCGAGGGCGCGCTGGGCCTGGGCGAGTTTCTGGCGGCGCGTGCGCGACAGCGGGTCAATGTCGCGCAGGTAGTCGAGCAGGGCGCCCTGTATGCGGCGATACGCGTGGGTAGCGAAAAGCGTTTTGTGGGACGGGTCGTAGGAGTCGAGGGCCTGCAAAAGCCCCAGCAGGCCGGCGCCTTCCAGGTCTTCGCGCGTGGCGAGCGGGTTGTCGGGCAGCGTGAGGCGCCCCACGAGGGCGCGCACGAGGCGGACGGCGTGGAGCACGACGGCCTCGCGGCGCGGCTCGGTGGGCTGGGCCTGGTAGGCCTCGACGAGGGTCTGAAGCAGGTCGGACATGGCGGGAACGGCGGTCAGGCAACAGGGGCGTCAGCGGGGGTTTCGGAAGCGGCGGCGGCCTCGTCGGCCTCGCCTTCGGCAGGCGCCGGCGTTTCCGGCTCGGCGGGCGCGTCGAGAATGCGGCGGACGAGAAGCGAGCCGCCCACGAGGGCGAAGTAGAGCACGCAGCCCACGCCGCCAGCGGTGAGCAGGGCGTGGTCGAGGGGCGCGAGTTGCAGCAGGTCGCGCACGAACAGCACCAGGCTCGCGGCCACACTCACCTGCATGAAAAGGGCGGGCAGCAGCGGCGTGGCGCTTTCGGGCCGGGACTGGGAAACGGCGGGAGCAGACATCGGCGGGAAAAGGGCTTAGAGAATGGTTTGCGGCGACAGCGCCGGGGCGCCGGACGGCGTGGCCTGCCGCCCCCTGTCTATCACGCGGGCGATGGCGCTAAAGGCGGGACGCAGCTCGGGGTAGGTGCGCACGGCGGGCGTCTGCGCGGCAACCGACTGGCGCACGAGGGGCGAAAACGGCACCCATCCCAGAAACGCCGGCGCCTGCCCCGTGAACTGCCGCGTCACGCGCGCAAAGCGGTCGGCAATGCCGTCGGCATCAGCCTCGCCGTCGGCGTAGTTGACGACGAGGGCAAAGGGGTACGATTCGTCGAGCGACCACACCGTTTTGGCCAGCCGGTAGGCGTCGGCAATGGCCGTCGGCTCGCCCACGACGACGACGAGCCCGAAGTCGGCGCGGTCGAGGGCCCAGCGCACCAGGCTGTCCACGCCCGCGGGCGCGTCAATGAGGACAAAGCGGTGCCGCTCGCGCAGCGCGGCGAGGGTTTCGTCGAGGGCGGCGAAAAGGGCAGCGGGCGCCCCTTCGACGGGCGACAGGGCGGCCTGCGCCAGCGTCACGCCGGACAGCGTCTCGTGGAAGCAGTCGGCGTGGGCGGCGCGGCCCTCGGCCCAGTCGAGCAGGCCGGCGGCGGGGCCTTCGTTGAACAGGATGGACTGCGCGCCCTGCCCCGCGTCGGCGTCGAGCAGGGCCACGGCGTGGCCCGCCCAGGCGAGGGTTTCGGCCAGGTTCGCCGCGACGACGCTTTTGCCGACGCCGCCCTTGCCGCTGACGATGGCGATGGTGGTGGTTTCGCGTTTCATGCCAGTTGCATCATTTCCTCGACAAACCACGTCGGGGTGTACGAATAGAGGTCGTGGGGCGTGCGCGGCCCGCAGGCGACGCACGAAACGGGGCGCGCCAGGTGCATCAGCCACTCGGCCACGCGGCCCCAGCCGGCGGTCTCGTCGAGGTGCGTCAGGGCGACGGCGTCGGGCACGAGGGGCATCCGCTCCAGCCCGTCGGGCGTGAGCCCTTCAAGCGCGGCGGCGGCGCTGACGACAAGCGTCACCTGGAGCGGCATCACGGGCGCGACGAGGGCTTTGAGGTGCGCCAGCGCGGCGCGCATCTTCTCGGGCCGCGCGGGAAGCGGCGGCGTGTCGATGAGGATCTGGTCGAAGCCGCGCATCCGGTCGAGGGCGGCGGGCATCTCGGCGGCGCGCGAAACGCTCTGCACGGCCAGCCCGAAGCGCCGGTACACCTCGACAGGCTGGTGAAAAACGTCGTCCTCGTCCACGACCACGATGACGCCCGTTTTGCGGCGTCCGTAAAAGCCGGGGTGCTGCGCCATCTTGAGGATGAGCGACGTTTTGCCCGCGCCGCTGGGGCCGACGAAAAGCTGGGTGCCGACGGCGCGGCGGGGGGCGGTGCTTTCGAGCAGGGTGCGCATTTCCTGGGCCAGGGCCCAGCGCAGCGTCGCCTCGTCCGTGGCGGCGCCGTAGCCGCGCCCGGCGAGGCGCTCGAAAAGGGCCGTGGCCGTCTGCGGGCGCATCCCCTGCTCCAGCAGCCCGGCGAAAAGCGGGTGCGCCGCAAACGTGTGCGCCGCCCCGATGACGGCCTGCCCGAAGCGGCGTTCGAGGGCGTCGAGCTTGTCCTGGACGGCGCGCATCTGCGCTTCGAGCAGCTTTTCGAGGGCGTCGAGGGGGAGGGCGGGCGCGGCAGCGGCAGGCGCCGGGGCGGAGGGCGGCGCGGTGGAAACGGTGCGCGCGGGGTAGAGGCGTCCGCGGGCGGCGGGGGCGGGCGTGGGCAGCGTGCCGCGCGCGGCGGGCGGCAGGGCAAGCGCGTCGTCGGCGGAAAAATCCACCCGGCTGCCGGGGCGCGGGGCAAGGTTTTCCGCTGCCGCTGCGGCGGCGAAAGCGGGCACGGCGGGGGTGGGCACGGACGCCGGCGCGGCAGGGCGCGGCGCGGCAGCAGCCCCGGCCGCCTCGGCAAAAACCGTGATTCGGGCCGGCTGGCCGCCCTGCGGCCCCACGGATTCCAGCAGCACCACGTTTTCGCCATACAGGCTGCGGGCCTCCTGCAAGGCCGCGTGGATGGTGGAGCCGGTAAGCGTTTTAAGGTTCATGGCGGCAGAGCCGATAGCGTACGGTCTGCCTTTGCCGATATCGTGCCAAGGGGGGCGCTGCCCGTTGGCTCGCTCGCTACGCCTGCTTGTTGATGGTTGACGGAAAACAAACCCAGCCAACTCAACCCATCAGCCCGACCTCCGCCGCCGTCCGCCCCTGCGCGTCGCGGATCGTGGGGTCGGCGCCGGCGGCCAGCAGCATCTCGGCAATGGCTTGTTGCCGGAACAGCGCGGCGAAGTGGAGGGCCGTGGCACCGGCGCCGTTGACCGCGTCGGGGTCGGCGCCGGCGTCGAGCAGCTGGCGGGCGCGGTCGAGGTAGCCTTTAAAGGCCATGCCCATCAGGGGCGTGTTGCCACCCGCGTCGGGGGCGTCGGGGTGGGCGCCGCGCGCCAGCAGCAGCGCCACGGCTTCTTCGTGGTCGTTGTAGGCGGCAATCATGAGGAGGGTGTAGCCCCGCTCGTCGCGCAGGTCGGGGTCGAGGCCGGCGTCGAGGAAAACTTCGAGCACGGGCGCATCGCCCCGCCGGGCGATCTCGTGGAAATCGACGTTGTCGAGGTTGATGGTCATTGGTCAAT
>CBDUCD010000314.1:0-3698 GCA_965365535.1 uncultured Rhodothermales bacterium
GCCCGTCCGTACTGCCACACGTCGCCCGCGCCCATCGTGATCACCACGTCGCCGGGGCGGGCGAGGGCGGCGAGGTGGGCGGGCAGCGCCCTTTTGTCGGGCACGTACTGCACGGCGCGGTGGCCCAGGCTGCGCGCCTTTTCGGCCAGCAGTTCGCCGCTGATGCCGGGCAGGGGCTGCTCGCGCGCGGGGTAGATGTCCGTCAGCACCAGCACGTCGGCGTCAATGAAGCACTGCGCGAACTCGTTGAGGAAATCGCGCGTGCGCGAAAACAGGTGCGGCTGGAAAACCGCGACGAGGCGCCGGTCGGGAAAGGCGTCCGAGGCGGCTTCAAGCGTCGCGGCCACCTCGGTCGGGTGGTGCGCGTAGTCGTCCACGACGCAGACGCCGCCCTTTTCGCCGACAATCTGAAAGCGCCGCTCGACGCCCCGGAAGCCTTCGAGGGCGCGGGCGATGGCGGCAAACGGGATGTCGAGTTCGAGGCCGACGGCGACGGCGGCAAGGGCGTTGCGCACGTTGTGGACGCCCGGCACGTGCAGCGTGAGGGCGCCCAGCCTATCGGGCCCGTCGAAAACGGCGAAGCGCGTCGTCGTGCCCACGGCGCGCACGTCCTCGGCGCGCACGTCGGCCTGCCGCGCCAGCCCGTACGTCACCAGCCGCCGCTCGATCTGGCCGATGATGGACTGCACGTTGGGCTCGTCGAGGCACACGATGGCGGCGCCGAAAAAGGGGACGCTGTTGGCGTACTGCGCAAACGCCTCGCGCAGGTCGTCGAGGTCGCGGTAGATGTCGAGGTGGTCGGCCTCCAGGCTCGTGATGACGGCGAGTGAGGGCGTCAGGCGCAGAAACGTGCGGTCGTACTCGTCGGCCTCGATGACGATGATGTCGCCCTCGCCCGCGACGGCGTTCGATCCAAACGCCTCCACCTTGCCGCCGACGATGATCGTCGGGTCGAAGCCGCCCTCGCGCACGACCAGTCCCGTCATCGTCGTGGTCGTGGTTTTGCCGTGCGTGCCGGCGATGCCCACGCCGTACTGCATCCGCATGAGTTCGCCCAGCATCTCGGCGCGCGGCAGCACGGGCAGGCGGCGCTGCGCGGCGGCCACGCACTCGGGGTTTTCGAGGGGGCGCACGGCGGACGAGAACACGACCACTTCGGCGTCGCCGATGTTTTCGGCGGCGTGGCCTTCGTAAATGGTCGCGCCCAGCTTTTCGAGTCCGTCGGTGATGTCGCTTTTGCGGGCGTCCGAGCCGCTGACGCGGTAGCCGCGCCTGAGCAGCACCTCGGCGATGGAGCTCATGCCGATGCCGCCGATGCCGACAAAGTGGACGCCGCGCAGGCGCCCGAAAACGGGTTGACGCCGGGTGCCTTTTTTCATCGCGCCCCCCCGGCAAGGGCCAGCACGTCGCGGGCGATGGCGTGGGCGGCGTCGGGGCGGGCCATGCCCCGCGCGGCGGCGGACATGGCGGCGCGGGCGTCGGCGTCGGCCATCAGCGCCTGCACGGCGGGGACGAGGCGGGCGTCGAGGTCGCCTTCGGGCACGAGGCGGGCGGCGCCTACCGTTTCCATCGCCCGGGCGTTGTGCGTCTGGTGGTCGGCGGCCACGTTCGGCGAGGGCACGAGCAGGGCGGGCGTGCCCGTCACCATCAGCTCCGAGCACGTGATGGCGCCCGCGCGGCACAGCGCCAGGTCGGCGGCGGCGTACGCCAAGTCCATCCGGTCTATGTACTCGCGCACGTCCAGCCCTTCGTGGCGGGGCGCGGCGGCCCGCATCTTGTCGAAATAGCGGCTGCCCGTCTGCCACACGATGTGGAGGTCGCCGCCCGCGAGCAGGGCGGGCGCGTGGGCCAGCAGCGTCTCGTTGAGCTTCTGGCTGCCCAGCGACCCGCCAAAGACGAGCAGCATCTTTTTGCCCTGCGGCACGCCGTAAAAGTCGCGCCCCTCCTCACGCGACGCCCCGGCCAGCCCCGCGCGCGTCGGGTTGCCGCTGACGACGACGCGGGCGCCGGGAAACGCCTGCTGCGCCGCCTCGAACGCCACGTGGACGCGCGCCGCCTTTTTAGCCAGCAGCCGGTTGGTGAGGCCCGCAAAGGCGTTCTGCTCCTGAATCACCGTCGGCACGCCCAGCACATTTGCTACCCACAGCACCGGGCCGGACACGAACCCGCCCGCGCCCACCACCACGTCCGGGCGGAACGACCTGACCAGCCGGTAGCTATCTACCAGCCCCCGGGCGAGCTTGAAGGGAAACAGGAGGTTGCGCGGCGTGAGGGCGCGGTGCAGCGCGCTGACGGTGATGGGGTGGATGGGGTATCCCGCGCGCGGCACGGCCTGCCACTCCATCTTCTCGCGCGTGCCCGCAAAGGCAATGGCCGCGTCGGGCCGCACGTCCCGCACCGCGTCCGCGATGGCGATGGCCGGATAGACGTGTCCACCCGTGCCGCCGGCAGCGAAGAGAATGCGAGGAGAGGTCACGGGGGAAGAGGAGAAGGGAAAGAGAGGGAGGCCGTAGGGACGTGCCGTGGCACGTCCTGCAATTCATTGCGTGCTGCGATGCGCTATGGACTCTGGCGCGACACGTTGAGCAGGATGCCCGTCATGGCGCCCATCGCCACGAGGGCCGTGCCGCCGTACGACACGAAGGGAAGCGGCAGCCCCGTCACGGGCAGCAGCCCGCACGAGACGCCAATGTGGATCAGGCCGTAGAGCACGAGAAACGTGGTGAAGGCGACGCCCAGCAGCAGCCCCAGCGGGTCGGGCGCGTAGCGGGCGATGCGCAGGTAGCCCCGGTACAGCAGCGCGATAAAGGCCGCCAGCAGCAGCAGCGCCCCCAGCAGCCCGTACTCCTCGGCCACGATGGCGTAGATGAAGTCGTTGTAAGGCGCGGGCAGGAAATCGCGCTGGACGCTTTTGCCCGGCCCCACGCCCAACCACCCGCCCAGCGCGATGGCGATGCGGGCCTGCCGCGCCTGGTAGCCTTCGTCCTGCACGTCGAACACCTGCTCGGATTGCGTGTGGGGGAAGATTTTGACGCCCGTGTACGCCTCGACGCGGGCGGCGCGGGCGGGCGAGAACCACAGCATCAGGGTTGCCAGCGCCAGCCCCAGCCCGCCCAGCGCCGACAGGTGCAGCACGCTTACGCGGGCCACGAAACACACGACGAGGCACACCACCATCAGGACGGCCGCACTGGAGAGGTTCTGCATCCCGATGAGTCCGACGGTCGCGCCGATCCACACGAGGGCGGGCAGAAAGGCGCGCGAAAAGCTTTTGACGTACGCCTGCTTGCGCACCAGCAGCACGCTCAGGTACAGCAGCAGCGTGATGTTGGCCAGGTCGGAGGGCTGGAAGCCCAGCGCGCCCACGCGCAGCCAGCGCGCCGCGCCGCCACTCACGACGCCCACGATCTGCACGGCCACGAGCAGCCCCAGCGACAGCACCAGCCCCGCCTTGCTCAGCCGGGCCAGCTTGTGGTAGTCCACCACGCTCAACACGCCCATCGCGCCCAGGGCGAGGGCGAGCCGGAACGTGTGGCGCAACAGAAACAGCTCCTGGTCGCCGCCGCTCTTGGTCTCGGCCAGAAACGCGACGGCGCTGTACACGGCCACCACGCCCAGCGCGGACAGCAGCAGCACCAGCCACACCGTGTACCGGTCGGCAGGACGCAGAGCAGCCTTTTTGAGCGCAGCAAGCATGG
>CBDUCD010000315.1:0-3690 GCA_965365535.1 uncultured Rhodothermales bacterium
GCTGCTCGACGAGTCGCCCACGACCTTTATCCGCCGCGTGCGGGTGGAATACGCGGCCACGCTGCTGCGCGACCCCGAGCGCGCCATCGGCGAGGTGGCCTATGCCGTCGGCTTCAAAAGCGTGTCGCACTTTTCGCACGCCTTCCGAAGCCGGTACGGCGTGCCGCCCTCGCTCTACGCGGCAGCGTCCGCCTGAACGCCTCGCGCGCAGGGGAGCGCTGTCGTTGCGTTATCGCCCGCGTCGCGCGCGGACGGGCTTCGTCGGGGGCACGGAATGCCCATAGCCTCCACGCGCGTCCTGCTCCAGTAGCGCCCACGCGCCCTGACACGGGCCGAAAACCGCGCGCCGGCCTATCTCAGCAGCGTCACCACCTGCGCCGCCCGGGTGGCGCCGGCTTCGAGGCGGCACACGTACGTTCCCCCCGGCAGGCCGCGCGCGTCGAACACCACCGTGTGCTCGCCGGCGGCCTCGAAGCCCTCCACCAGGCGGGCCACTTCGCGCCCGAGCACGTCGTACACGCGCAGCGACACGCGCGTGGGCTCTGGTAGCGTGTAGGCCAGCGTGGTCTGGCCCGAAAACGGGTTGGGGTGGTTGCGCGTCAGCCGGGCTCGGGGCGCGCCGGGCGGCGCCGCGCCGGCTGCCGCCGGGATGGAGACGGCTTCGTCGCCCAGCGCGAACAGGCGCGTCGTGTAGGGCGGCACGTCGAGAGGGAGCGCGGCCAGCGCGGCGCCGGTCGCCTGCTCGGTCGCGCCCGTGAACAGGTCGGTAAGCACGTACAGGCGCGACGCCTCGAACCCCATCGTATCTATGGGCAGCGCCACGTCCACCGCCGCAGCCCCCTCGCCCAGGTTGACGAGGGCGAGCAGGTGCTGACCATCTTTCCAGCGCCGAAACGCAAACACCTGCCCCGAGGCGCCGCCCGCCTTCACGGGCACCTCGGCGTAGCCGCCCGTGAAGGCGGGGAAAAGACCGCGCAGCCGGATGAGGTGCTGGTAGTAGGCGTAAAACCCGTCGCGGTCGTAGGCGGCGATGGGCGTCGAAACCGGGAAAGAGGGAAACGGATAGCGGACGCCTACCTCCTGCCCGTAAAACAGCATCGGAATGCCCGGCAGGCTGAAGGTGAGCGCGGCGGCCATCCGGGTCTGCGCGTCCGAGTGGTTGGCGGCAAAGCGCGGCGTGTCGTTGTTTTCGAGGTAGCGCAGCACGAGCGCGCCGGGCGCAAATCCGTCGCCGTAGTTGGTGAGGGCGTTGCGCAGGTCGCGGGCGCGGAACCGGTCGAGGCCCGTGTTGAAAATGGTGGCCTCGGGGCTGCCCCTCTGCCACGCCCACCGCGAGATGTAGCCCCGGTCGGCGCTCCAGTCGTAGGCCGCGTCGAAACGCCCGTCGAAGCTGGCGGGGTCGGTGGCTTTCGTCTCGCCCAGCAGCAGCAGGTCGGGCTTGACGCGCTTGAGGGCCTGCCGCCACCGCTGCACGAAGGCCGGGTTGCGCGCCACGACGCCCCACACGGCATCGAGTCTGAATCCGTCTATGTCAAATTTCTCGACCCAGTACCGCGTGGCTTCTATCATGAAACGCTGCACGTCGGGATTATCGTAATCGAGGTTGACGAGGTTGTCCCAGAAGTAGGTGACAAACTGCATCTCTCCCACATTACTCACGCGGTAGTTGTTCGAGTAAGGCGCATCGTCCTTTTCGCGCTGGTAGAAATCGTAGTAGTACGACTTTTCCCCTTCGGCAATGGCCTGCTGCGCGTACGGGTGCTCGATGGAGGTGTGGTTGGGCACGAAGTCGAGCACGACGCGCAGGCCCGCCGCGTGCGCCGCCTCGACAAGGGCGCGGAAGTCGTCCTCGGTGCCCAGCGCGTCCCACACGCCGAAATAGTCGGTCACGTCGTAGCCCTGCTGGCCCTCGGCGGTGGGGAAGATGGGCTGGAGCCAGATCGTGTTGACGCCCAGCCGCACGAACTCGGGGATTTTCCGGGTGATGTAGGCGAGTTTGCCGTTGAACTGACCGGCGAAAAAGCGCGGCGTGATTTCGTAGAGCACCGCCCGGTCAATCCACGCGGCGTGGTCGGTTTCGAGGTTGAAGGGCGTGACGCCGCGCGCGTCGACGGTGACAAAGGTGCGGGCGCGCGTGGAGGCGCCGGCGGCGTCGGTAGCCGTCACGCTGAAATAATACTCGCCCGGCGGGGCGTTTTCGGGCACGACCACCCGCGCCGTGGTGTCGGTGAGCACCTGGAGCGCGAGGGGCTGCGGGTTGGCGGCGTCCTGCTGCCACGCGAACGTGAGGGCGCCGCCGGGCGCATCGAGCACCTGCGCCGTCAGCAGCACGTCGCGGCCCTCGGCGGTGGCCGTCAGCAGCACGTCGGGCCGCAGGCGGTAGCCCAGGGTAAAGCGCAGCGTATCCGAGCAGGCAGCGCCGGCGCACGCCCTGATTTCGTTCACCCCTCTGGCCAGCGTGACCGGCACGGCAAACGCCCCGTCGGCGGCGGCAAAAGGCTGCGGCGCCCCGTTGACGAACAGCGTGCCCGCCGCGGCGCCGGCGAGGGTGCCGCGCACGACCTGCGCCCGGCCCCACACGGTGGCGTCGGGCGCGGTGAGGGCGATGGTCTGCGCCTGTGCCGCCCACGAGAGGGGCGCGAGCGTGGCCAGCGCGAGCAGGAAAAAGGGGGCCTGGGGCATGGCAGAAGCTGTTTTTCGGAACGTAGAAGGCACCGCCACGGCGCGGGCAGCGGGCGGCTCAGCCCACCCGCGCCCTAGCGCAGCCCAGTTCGTGGAGCCGCGCCAGCCAGCCCGCCACCACGGCCTCGCCCGCCGACGGCACGCCGGGAAGCGCCGGCGCCCGCCCGAGCCGCGCCGCCTTGTCGCGCCCGAAGTCGTGGTAGGGCATCACCTCGACGCCGGCGAGCCGGGGGTAGCGGGCCGCGAGGGCGGCGATGCCGGCCAAGTGGTCGGGCGTGTCGTTGACGCCGGGCACGAGGGGGCAGCGCAGCACGATAGGCGCGCCGCGCCGGTAGAGCAGGTCGAGGTTGTCGAGCACGAGCCTGTTTGAGACGCCGGTGAGGTGGCGGTGCGCCTGGGGGTCGGTGGCCTTGTAGTCGAACAGGAAAAGGTCGGTGAGTTCGGCAGCCGCGGCGATCCGGTCGGGGGCGACGGCGCCGCTGGTGTCGAGGCAGGTGTGGAGGCCGTGCGCCCGGGCCGCCCGCAGCAGCGCCAGGGCGAAAGCCGGCTGCGCGAGCGGCTCGCCGCCCGAAAGCGTCAGCCCGCCGCCCGATTTCTGGTAGTAGGCCCGGTCGCGCAACACCTCGTCCATCACCGCCTCGACCGGCATCGCGCGCCCGTACACCGTCAGCGCGCCGTGCGGGCAGGCGTCCAGGAACGTGCCCGTCCCGGCGCCGGGCGCAAACGTGGCCGCTGCGGGGTCGAGGCCGAGGGCCTCCACGCCCCCCTCCGCCGCCCGCGCCGCTGCCGCGCACGTCTGGCAGCACGCGGCGTCGTAGGCCACCTCGGGCGCAAACGCCTGCGACTCCGGGTTGTGGCACCACAGGCAGCGCAGCGGGCATCCCTTGAGAAACACCGTGGTCCGGATGCCCGGGCCGTCGTGGAGCGCAAAGCGCTGGATGTCGAAAACGATGCCGGTCACAGAGGCCTCATCCCAGTTTTTGGTTTTGCGCTGCACGCTTTCCAGTC
>CBDUCD010000316.1:0-3685 GCA_965365535.1 uncultured Rhodothermales bacterium
AAAGAGCCGGCAACGCCTCCCGCCCAGCCCTCCGGATCACGCTGGGACTCCTGCTCGGCGTCGTCGCGCTCAACGCCATTGGGGGCGGGTACTACGCGCTGAGCGGCGCCCCGGGGGTGCCCGTGGCGTGGCTGGAAGGCAGCCCTTTTTCGAGTTACACCGTGCCCGGCCTCGTCCTGCTCGTCGGGGTGGGCGGGTCGGCTACCGTGGCAGCCGTGGCCGTTTTCGCGCGGTGGCGGTTTGCCTTTCTCGCGGCCCTCGACGCCGGGTTGGTCCTGCTGGTCTGGATCGCGGTGCAGGTGTCTATCATCGGGTACGTGTCGTGGTTGCAGCCGGCGATGGCGCTTATCGGGCTGCTGATCGTCGCCCTCGCGTTTGTGCTGCGCGCGTCGGCGATGCGGGCCGCGTAGCCCGCCGTAACCCCGGAGCCCCGCCATGCCTGCCCCCGACTTCAGCGTGCCCGCGACCCTCGACGTTTCCGTCTCCGACGTGGTGCGGGGCACCTTCGGGATGGAAGGCGACCTCGCCTTTAATGGCAGCGCGCTGGCCTTCACCTTTGTCCGAAAAGGCATCGGCAACCGGGTTTCCGACCCCCAGACCCTCCACCTGCCCCTCGACGGCCTGCGCGCCGTGGAGCTGCGGCGCGGGCTGCCGGGCGCGACGATTACCGTGTACCCCGCCAGCCTCGTCGTGCTCGAGGGCCTGCCGGGGGCCACGCCGGGCAAGCTCGTTTTCAAGGTAAAGGCCGCAGACCGGGCGCGGGCCGCGGCCCTCGCTGCCCGCGTGCAGCAGGCCCTGACGGACGCCGGCCCGCGCGTTCCCTTCAGCCCGCCCGAAACCGGCTTCCGGCTTACGCAGCGCACCGGCCTGCTTTTTCTCGAAGGCGAATTCCTCGTGTTCGAGGTGGGCGTGGGCATGGCCGGCTTTTTCCAGGACGCCCCCGAAGTCGTCAAGATCGAGTGCCGGGCGCTTGCCGAGGTCGCGTACCGGCGCGGCCTCCGCAGCGACCAGCTCGTCGTGCGCCCCAAAACGCGCGCGCTGATAGAGGCCCTCGCGGGCGGCGACGCCGACACGCTCGTGCTGGCGATCCCCCGGAAACACCGCGCCGACGCCGAGCAACTCGCCCATGAAACGCGGCGGCTGATGCGCGCCCCGCGCTAAAGGGCGCCCCGCGTCACCGCCACGGCTGCCGGTACGAAAGCGCGTCGGTCTGGCTGGTGCGGGCCGAGGGGCGCTCTTTGATGAGCGTCCGCATCACGAACGCCAGCACCACGCCCGCCACGAAGCCGCCGATGTGGGCGCCGTACGCCACGCCGCCCACCGTCTCCTCCGTCGCCATGACGGCGCCCCAGCCGTTGATGAACTGGAACACGATCCACATGCCGATGGCGACGATGGCGGGCACGCTGACGACGAAGTAAAACAGGATGGCCCGCACCTTGTTGCGCGGAAACAGCACCAGATACGCGCCCAGCACGCCCGAGATGGCCCCCGACGCGCCCAGGTTGGGGATGAGGCCGTCGGGGTCGAGCCAGATCTGCGCCAGCGTCGCCGCCAGCCCGCTGCCCAGGTAGAACAGCGCGAACGGCAGCGCCCCGAAGCGGTGCTCCACGTTGTCGCCGAAAATCCAGAGGTAGAGCATGTTGCCCGCCAGGTGCATCCAGCCGCCGTGCATGAACATAGACCACAGAATCGTGAGGTAGATGGGGCGCGGGCCGGGCTCCTGGGGAATCGTCATCACGCCCTCGGGCGTCTCGACCATCGTGGGGCCGACGAGGTCCACGCCCGTCGTGATTTCGCGGGGGATGACGCTGTAGCCGTACATAAAGGGCTCGTCGGCGCCCATGCCCTGCAAAAACACGAACACGAGCACGTTGAGCACGATGCACGCGAGCGTGACGTAGGCCGGGCCAGCCAGCAGGCGGTCGTCGTCGGAGATGGGGAATAGCACGGGCGCGGTATTTTCGGTGGACGCGCAAAATGCACCGTCCTGCCCCCTGCCACCGCCCGCCCCGCCATGCCCATCGAAAACGTTGCGATTGCCGGCATCGGCCTCATCGGCGGGTCGCTGGCCCGCGCGTGGCGCGCCGCCCGTCCCGACCTCGCCCTCGCCGCCTTCGACCGGCCCGACGTGCTGCGCGCCGCGCGCGACGCGGGCGTCATAGACCGGGAGGCCGCGTCGCTCGCCAGCCTCGTCGCGGGCGCCGACCTGGTCGTGCTGGCGCTGCCCCTCGACGCGCTGCTGCCCGCCTTTGCCGAGATGGCGCCGCACCTGGCGCCGGGCGCCCTCGTGACCGACGTGGGGTCGGTGAAAACCGCCGTGGCCCGGGCGGCGCGCGTGCTGCCCGGGGGGCAGTTCGTGGGCGGACATCCCATGGCGGGGGCCGAAAAGGGCGGCTTTGCCCACGCCGACCCGTTTCTGTTCGAGAACGCCGTGTACGTGCTCTGCCCCGACGGCGCGGGCCGGGCGCACCCGCGCTACCCCGACCTCGTCGCCCTCGTCGAGGCCACGGGCGCCCGCGTGCTCGAACTCGACGCGCATCGCCACGACGCCATTGCCGCCCGCGTGTCGCACGTGCCGCAACTCGTCGCGACGGCCCTGGCCGCCACGACGGGCGCCGCCGCCCTGCACGACGACGCCCTCCTCGCCCTCGCCGCCGGCGGCTTCCGCGACATGACGCGCATCGCCGAGTCGCCGTTTGCCGTGTGGCAGGGCATTCTGGCGGGCAACCGGGCGCCCGTCCGCGAAGCGCTGGGCGCGCTGCAGGCGACGCTGGCCGCCCTCGCCGACGCCCTCGACCGGGGCGACAGCGGCGCGCTCGAAGCCTTTTTCGACGCGGGCGCCCACACGCGGCGGGCGGTGCCCGTCCGGTCGAAAGGGTTTCTGCGGCCCCTCCACGAAATCCGCCTCCATGCCCTCGACCGGCCCGGCTTTCTGGCGCGGGCCACGCAGGTCTTGTTCGACGCGGGGCTGAACGTGAAAGACCTCGAACTGCTCAAGGTGCGCGAGGGCACGGGCGGCACGTTCCGGCTGGCCTTCGCGTCGCCCGTCGAGGCCGAAAAGGCCATCGCCGCCCTGGCCGCCGCCGGGCTGCGCGCCGAGCCGTTCTGACGCCCGTGCCTCGACGCCCGTGCCTCGACGCCCGTGCCTCGTTTTTACGGCCTGTCACCCCGAATCCGATACAGCCTTGTCATTTCCCATACAGCCTTGTCATTGCGAGGCCCCGTAGGGGCCGTGGCAATCCGGTTCAGGGGGTTCTGCGCGTTGCACAGCGGAGTGGGCTTCGAGTCGGATTGCCGCGTCGGTCGCTGCGCCCGCCTCGCAATGACAGGCAGCACTCAGCAATCCCTCACATCTCCCAATTGGAGGCGCGCGCCGAGGCGGCGTATCCTCCCGCCCACAAATCGCCCTTTCCGCCATGTCCGACGCCCCTGCCCATCCGCCCCGCCGCACGCCGCTCTACCAAAAACACGTCGCCCTCGGGGCGCGCATGATGCCTTTTGGCGGCTTCGACATGCCCGTGCAGTACAGCGGCATCCTCGACGAGCACCGCGCCGTGCGCACCGCCGCCGGCCTGTTCGACGTGAGCCACATGGGCGAGGTGCGCGTGCGCGGCCCCCACGCCCTCGCCTTCGTGCAGCACCTCGTCACCAACGACGCCGCCCGGCTGACCGACGGGCGCGC
>CBDUCD010000317.1:0-3678 GCA_965365535.1 uncultured Rhodothermales bacterium
GCGAGCGATCCGGGCGCCGCCTGCGCCGCCTGCCACGCCAGGCGCGGGTAGTGGGCCACGGCCGAGGTGGTCGCCCTCCCCTCCTCTACCACGCGCGCCCGCAGGTGGGTGGTTTGCGCGAGCGTGATGGGGCCGGCGTACAGCGGCGAGGCCGCCGTGGGCTCGGTGCCGTCGAGCGTGACGTGGACGGCGTGCCCGCCCGCCTCGACGGTTACGACGAGCGAGTCCACGAAGGGCGTGCCGGGCGCGGGCGCAAGCGTTGGCGGCGGCGTCCACGCAAAGGGCGCCTGCGGGTCGGTTTCGTTGAGGTACTCTTCGAGGTTGGTGTAGCCGTCGGCGTCGGCGTCGGCGCGGTGGTCGCTGCCGTCGCGGGGGTCGAGGCCGTGGGCGCGCTCCCAGGCGTCGGGCATCCCGTCGGCGTCGGCGTCTTCGGGGGCCGGCGCCGGGGCGAGGGCAGGCCAGCCGCCCACCTCGTCCTGCGTGTCGATAAGCCCACCATCGCCCTTTTCAATCAGGCTGAGGATGCGAGCGTCCACGCGGTCGCGGGCAGGGCGCGTCGCGCCGGCGTCCGCCAGCAGCGCCGCTTTAAGGCTTTCGGCGGGCGTCGGTGTGATGGCAGGCGCGGCAAAGGGCACCGCGACGCGCACCCGCCGGGCGATGTCGGGCCGGGCCAGGCCGCGCGTGGCGCACAGCCCTTCGTCGGCCATCGGCGCCCCCTCGGGCAGCCGCCGCGTGCCCGTCGCGTAAATGCGGGCGTTGCGCCCGCCCACGTTGAAGGCGCACGCGGGCGCGCGGCTGTAGGCCAGCGGCCAGGCGGCGTTGCCCACGTAGTTCATCTCCAGAAAGTCGTCGTAGGTGTAGCCGGGCTGGTCGCCCCAGCCATAGACGAGGTTGTAGCGGAAGTCGAGCCGCACGTCTTTGGGGCGCGGGTTGCGGCTTTCGTGGAAGGCGTAAACGCTGTGGTGGATGGTGGCCTCGCCCGTGGCGGTGATAAGGGTGCCGTAGCCGTGCGCGCCTTTGTGGTGGACGGAATGGTTCAGGCTCTCGGCGATGAGGCAGCGCTGGACGGTGACGGCCGTGGCCTGCCCGACGAGGCTGACCGTCTCGTCGGTTGCCCACGTGGCCGAGCAGTGATCCACGATGGCGGGGCCGTCGTGGATGTTGATGGCGTCCTGCTCCTCGCGCGCCGTGTCGCCGGGGCGGACGCGCAGAAAGCGCAAAATCACTTCGGGCGCCCACACTTCGATGCCGTGGCCGGCCAGCACGACGCCCTCGCCCGGCGCCGACTGCCCGGCGATGGTGAGGTGGCCGTGGTAGATGTCGAGCCGCCGCGCGAGCTGGATGGTGCCCGCCACGCGGAAAACGACGGTGCGCGGCCCCTCGGCCTCGACGGCGGCGCGCAGCGAGCCCGCGATGGGCGCCGCGCCCGCGCCGTAGTCTTCAAGCGTGGTGACGAGCAGCACCGCCCCGCCGCGCCCGCCGACGGTCCACATGCCGTAGCCCTCGGCGCCGGGAAACGCGGGCACGGGCTGCGCTCGGGCGCCACCCGCCAGCAGCCACAGCGCCAGCAGCAGGGCGGCGCGGCAGGCGCCCGGGCGGGCCGTCATGGCGCCTCGGCGGGCACGGTTGCCGCGTCGAGCCGGTACGTCTCGCGCACCAGGTCGTAGGCCAGCGCCCGGATCATGCGGAAGGCGTCGTCCCTGTCCACGCGGTGCTCGGCGACGAGGCCCGCCAGAAAGTCGGCGTCCACGCGGCGCGAGAGGTCGTGGCGGGCGGGGATGGACAGAAACGCCCGCGTGTCGTCGTTGAAGCCGGCGGTGTTGTAGATGCCGGCGGTCTCGGTCGTCTGCCGGCGGTAGCGCCGCATCCCTTCGATGGAGTCGTGGAACCACCACGCGGGGCCGAGCCGGAGGGCCGGGTAGTGGCCGGCAAGCGGGGCGAGTTCGCGGGCATACGCGCTTTCGTCGAGGGTGAACAGCACGAGCCGGAAGCGCGGGTCGGCGCCGTAGGTGTTGAGCAGTTCGTGCAGGTTGCGGGTGTACTCCGTCCGCAGCGGGATGTCGCCGCCCATGTCGCGCCCGAAGCGCTCGAAGACGGCCTGGTCGTGGTCGCGGAAGGCGCCGGGGTGGAGCTGCATCACCAGCCCGTCCTCGCACGACATGCGGGCCATCTCCATGAGCATGTGCGCCTCAAAGGCGGCCTGGTCGTCGGGCGTCGCCCGGCCCGCCAGCGCCCGCTCGAACAGGCGCTCGGCGTCGCCCCCGTCCAGCCGGTGCGTGTACGGCTCGGCAACGGCGTGGTCGGTGGAGGTGGCGCCCATCTGCTGGAAAAACGCCCGCCGCGCTTCGAGCACGCGCACGAAGTCGGCGTACCGGGCGATCTCGTCGCCGGCGGCCCTTTCCAGCTTTTCGAGTTCGTCCCGCCACTCGGGCGCGGCGATGCGGAACACGGCGTCGGGGCGGAAGCACGGCACCACGCGCCCCTCCCAGCCCGACGCGCGCAGGCGCTGGTGGGCGTCGAGCGGGTCGGCGGCGCCGTCGGTCGTCGTCAGCACTTCGATGTTGAAGCGGCTGAACAGGGCGCGGGGGCGGAACGCGGGCTTTTTGAGTTCGGCGGCGAGGTGGTCGTAAATCTCCACCGCCGTCTCGCCCGTCAGCTTGACCTCGACGCCGAAAACCTCGGCCAGCACGTGGTCGAGCCAGGCGCGCGTGGGCGTGCCCAGAAACAGGTGGTAGTGGCGGGCAAAGCGCTGCCAGACGGCGCGCGGATCGGTTTCGACGGGCGTGCCGTCGCGGGTGGGGATGCCCAGGCTTTCCATCGAGAGGCCCTGCGAGTAGAGCATCCGGAAGATGTAGTGGTCGGGCGTGATGAGCAGGGCCGTGGGCTCGGGAAACGGCGCGTCGTCGGCCAGCAGGGCGGGCGGCACGTGGCCGTGCGGGCACACGAGCGGCAGGCCGGCGACGGATTCGTAGAGCGCGCGGGCGACGGCGCGCGTGGCGGGCTCGGGCGAGAAAAAGCGGTCCGGGTGGAGGCGGAGGGGCTCCGGCATGGCAGGCAAAAGGGGCGCGAAAGCCCTCAAAAAGAAGGCGGCCCCGCTCCGCTGGTGGGGAGCGGGGCCGCCGGGATGAAGCCGGGCGCTGCCGGCACGAAAAACGTCAGCGGACGACGACGACGCGGCGCGTGGCGACAGTCGGGCCGGCCTGGAGGCGGACGAGGTACACGCCCGGCGCCACGCCCGCGGCTGCCCAGCGGGTGGTGTAGCTGCCCGCCGACTGGGCGCCCTCGGCCAGCGTGGCCACCTCGCGGCCCAGCACGTCGTACACGGCCAGCCGCACGTCGGCGTAGCGGTCGAGGGTGTAGTGGAGCGTGGCCGTGTCGCGCAGCGGGTTGGGCGCGCTGGTGAGGCCGAAGCCTGCCCGCGCCGTCTCGCCTTCTACCGCCGTGGCCAGGCACGCCGCCACGCTGACCTCGGGGAACCAGTTGAGGTCGCCCACGGGGCAGCCGCCCGTTGCCGCCGTGTACGCCGGAGACGTGGTGGGGTACGAGGCGTCGAGGGTGCCGGCAAAGTAGTCCACCGTTTTGCGGTCGTAATCATCGGTGGCGAGGTCGAACGAGGTCGTGGACTTGGTGCGGCCCGTTTCCTCGCGGTACCACGTCACCATGTTGATCATGGGGCTG
>CBDUCD010000318.1:0-3631 GCA_965365535.1 uncultured Rhodothermales bacterium
ACCACCCCGCAACCCCACCACCTCCTGTGGCCGACGACCAGCAGCAGAATCCGCCCCCCAAACGCCGCGACGACGACGAGACGCCCCGAGGCTTCGACCGGCACCTTTTCCGCCGCATCGTCTCGTTTCTGGCGCCCTACAAAGGCTGGGTGGCCCTCGCCTTCGTGCTCGTGCTGGGCGTGGCGTTTCTGGGGCCGCTGCGCCCCAAGCTCGTCCAGGTCGCCATTGACCAGCACATCGTGCCGGGGGATCTGCCCGGCCTCAACCGCATCATCCTGCTGCTCGTGGCCGTGCTCGTGGGCGAGGGCGTGCTTTCCTTCGTCACGGCCTACCTGACGCAGTGGATCGGGCAGCAGGCCATCTACGACCTGCGCACGCGCGTTTTCCGGCACATCCAGAAGCAGCCCCTCGGCTTTTTCGACCGCACGCCCATCGGGCGCCTCATCACGCGCGCCACGAGCGACGTCGAGTCGCTCTCGGACGTGCTCTCGGCGGGCATCGTCACGATTCTGGGCGACTTGCTGCGGCTGTTTTTCATCGCCTACTTCATGTTCTCGCTCAACGCCATGCTGGCCGGCGTCACGCTTGCCGTGATGCCGCTCATGGTGTGGGCCACGATGGCGTTTCGCAAAAAGGTGCGCGAGCAGTACCGCGAAACGCGCAAGTACGTGGCGCGCCTCAACGCGTTCATGCAGGAGCACGTGACGGGCATGAGCGTCGTTCAGCTTTTCAACCGCGAGCGCGAAGAAGCACGCCGTTTTGCACGCATCAACGACGACAACCGGCAGGCGCAGATCAAGACGGTGTTTTATTTCGCCCTCTTTTTCCCTGCCGTCGAAATCATCGCCGCCCTTGCGCTCGGACTGGTGCTGTGGGTGGGCGGGTTGTCTGCGCTGAGCGACTATGTGACGCTGGGCGTGCTCGTCGCCTTTATCCAGTACGTGCGGCAGTTTTTCGAGCCCATCCGCAATTTGTCCGACCAGTACAACACGCTGCAGGCGGCGATGGCGGGCGCCGAGCGCATTTTCGGCGTGCTCGACCGCGACGCCTCGCTGCCCGAAAAGGCCGCGCCCTACCGCCCCGACGCCTTCCGGGGCGAGATCGAGTTCCGCGACGTGTGGTTTGCTTACGGCGAGGAGGCCGAGGGCGACGGCGAGCCGCACTGGATTCTGCGGGGCGTCTCGTTCCACGCGGCGCCCGGCGAGAGCGTCGCCATCGTGGGCGCCACGGGCGCGGGCAAGACGACGATCATCAACCTGCTGCTGCGTTTTTACGACATCCAGCGGGGCCAGATACTCGTGGACGGCGTGGACGTGCGCGACTACGCCCTGGCCGACCTCAGGCGCCACATCGGGCTCGTGCTCCAGGACGTGTTTCTGTTCTCGGGGTCGGTCGAGCGCAACGCCGCGCTGGGCAACGCCGACGTGCCGCTGGCGCGCGTGCAGCAGGCCGCCGCCACCATTGGCGCCGACGCGTTTATCGAGCGGCTGCCCGGCGGCTACGCGCAGGACGTGAAAGAGCGCGGCGCGACGCTCTCGCACGGGCAGCGGCAGATGATTTCGTTCGTGCGCGCCCTCGTGTACGACCCGCGCGTGCTGGTGCTCGACGAGGCCACGTCGAGCGTGGACACGGAAACGGAAGAAGCCATCCAGACGGCGCTCGAAAAGCTGCTCAGCGGCCGCACCTCCATCATCATCGCCCACCGCCTCTCGACCATCCAGCACGCCGACCAGATTCTGGTGATGCACCGGGGGCAGATCCGCGAGCGGGGCACGCACCAGCAACTCCTGGCCGTGGGCGGGCTGTACCGCCGGCTCTACGAACTCCAGTACGCCGACCAGGAGCGGCTGCCGTAGCGGGCGGGGCCACGCGCGCGCTGCGCCTCTACCGGAGCACCACCAGCTGCCGGCGCTGCACGGCGCTGCCGGCGCGGAGCGTGTACGTGTACACGCCCGGCGCGAGGCCCGACGCGTCCAGCGTCGCCTCGTGGCGGCCCGGCGCGCCCGGCCCTGTGGCGAGAAGGGCCACGCGCTGACCCAGCAGGTTGAAAAGCTCCAGCGTGACGGGGGCGTCGGTGGCGAGCGTGTAGGCGATGCGCGCGGTGGTACGGACGGGCGCGGGGTAGTACCCCAGCAGCCCGAAAGCCTCGCCCCCGGCAGGGGCCGCCGCTGCCGTGCCCGTGTCCATGGCATAGACGCGCACCCAGTCCACGAACACGGTGGCAGGAAATGCTGCCTCCGACCCGACGGCGCCGCCATAAGTGCAGCTTCCGCCCACGCCCGAACTCAGGATGACGAAAAACGCGTGCTCGAACGGGTGCCACTCGCTGAAGTGGTTGGAGTACTCGGAAAACGCGACGCGCCGCCCTTCCACGAGTCGCACCGCCTCACCGTCGCGCCCGTCCCGGGCGAAGGCGCCGCCGTCGCTGAAGTAGTGGCGGTGATAGACGTGCTCATCTACGACAAAGTCGAGGTGGTCGGGGTACCAGTCGATGCCGTAAACGTGCCAGCCCGCCAGCCCCGCCGCCCTGTCGTCGGGGGCCGGGGGGCGGGGGCCGGTTTCGGCCTCCAGGTTGCCGCTGGCCCAGCGCGTGTCCTGCCGGCCGTCGGTGGCGGCGGTGGGCGCGAGCGCCGCGTTTTCCCACGTCGAGGCGATGGTAGGGCGGCGCAGCGCCAGGTTGGTGCCCTCGGGGCCATAGACCTCGAACTCCCACAGCGAATAGCCCCACTGCGTGCCGCGCGCCGTCGCGTAGAGGCGCACGTAGCGACCCGTACCCGACAGGCCCGCGATGTCGTCCACGCCGCCGTTGCCCGAGGTGGTGCCGTAGAGATCCGTCCACACGCGCGCGTCGTCCGACACCTGAACCTGGTAGGCGCGGCCAAAGGCGGCCTCCCAGCGCAGCACGACGCGCGCGATGGGCTGCGGCCCGCCCAGGTCCACGTAAAGCCACTGGGGCGACGCTTCCGGCACCTGCTCGGAGGCGTAGCTGTAGTAGGCGCCCAGGTGCCGCCCGTTGCCTTCGAGCCAGCCGTTGCCCGCCCACTGCTGCGCGTAGTGCACGGTGCCCAGGTTGTTGTAGGCAAACAGGCCGCTGTATTCCATGATGTCTATCTCGCCGCCCTGCGGCCACGCCAGGTGGTTCTGGCCCGGCGGCACTTCGGCGGGCATGGCCCAGAAGGCAAAGCCCTGCCCCTCGAAACGCACGTCGCGCGGCCAGACGCGCGCCCGCAGCTTGTGCCCCGGCCCCCACGACGCCTTGCCGGACGTGTTGATGCGCCCGCTGGTGTAGCTGCGCACGCCTCCGCCGGGCACCTGGTAGCGCTCGCGGCGCGTCGTGATGGCGAGCGCGCCGCCCTCGGCGCCGGGCACGCCCTGCTCGACCGAGACGTTTTCAGGACGGTCGGTGGCGGCGTCGAGCTGGCACGTGCCCCAGTCGCCGTTGACGCCCGTGCCGGTTTCGTAGCGCCACCTGGCCAGGTCGAGGCCGGGGCCGTCGAATTCATCCGACCACACCAGCGTCTGGGCTGCCAGCGGGGCGACGAGCAGGCCGGCCAGCACGAGGGCTGCACTTCTTTTCGCGGCTCTTTGCAGGGATGTCATCTTCATGCGGCTGATGTGTTCATGCGGCTGA
>CBDUCD010000319.1:0-3616 GCA_965365535.1 uncultured Rhodothermales bacterium
GACGACCTGATCGCGATGAACGCGCTTTACCGGCCCGGCCCGATGGACCTCATCCCCGAGTACATCGAGTGCAAGCACGGGCGCAAGGAGGTGTCCTACCCGCACCCCCTGCTCGAAGAAATCCTCCGGCCCACGTACGGCATCCCCGTCTATCAGGAGCAGGTGATGCAGATGGCGCAGACGATGGGCGGCTACACGCTGGGCGGCGCCGACCTGTTGCGGCGCGCGATGGGCAAAAAGGACCGCGAGAAGATGGCCAAGGAGCGCGAGAAGTTCGTGGCGGGCGCGGGCGAGAAAGGGGTGCCCGCCCGCAAGGCGACCGAAGTGTTCGACATGATGGAGAAGTTCGCGGGCTACGGGTTCAACCGCAGCCACGCCGCCGCCTACTCGGTCGTCGCCTACCAGACGGCGTTTCTCAAGGCGCACTACCCGGCGGAGTTCATGGCGGCGGCCATGACGAACGACATGGGCGACACCAAAAAGCTGGCCATCGTGCTCGAGGAGGCGCGCCACCTGGGCCTCGACGTGCTGCCGCCGTGCGTGAACGCGAGCAGTGGGCACTTCACCGTCGAAGGGGGCAAAATCCGGTTCGGGCTGGCGGCCATCAAAGGCGTCGGCGCGGCGGCCATCGAGCACCTCGTGGCGGCGCGCGAGGCAAAGGGGCCGTTCCGCTCCCTTTTCGAGATGATGAAGCGCGTGGACGGGCGCGCCGTGGGCAAAAAAGCCGTCGAGTCACTCGTTCTCGCGGGCGCCCTCGACGCGCTGGGCGGGCACCGGGCGCAGCTTGCCGGCGCCCTCGACGCCGCCGTGCAGTACGCGCAGCGCGCCCAGGCGGACGCCCTCGCGGGCCAGAACTCCCTGTTTGGCAGCGCCCCCGGCGGCCCGAGCGTCGAGCCCGCCCTGCCCCACGCCGAGGCGTGGCCGCGCGGCCAGATTCTCAAGCACGAACGCGACCTGCTGGGCTTCTACGTCTCCGGCCACCCCCTCGACGCCTTCCGCGTGGAAGCGCGCACGTTCTCGACGACGACCATTGGCGACCTCGCCGCCCTCTCCGCCGACGACCTGCCGCAGCCCGAAACGGGCGGCAGCGACTGGAACCGCGACCGCGGCCCCGTCCACCGGCTCTGCGGCATCATCACCGCCATCCAGCGGCGGACGACGAAAAGCGGCAAGCCCATCGTGTTTGCCACCCTTGAAGACTATTCGGGCCAGGCCGAGGTCACGTTTTTCGCCCGCGAATACGACCGGCTCCACACGTACCTCGAAGTGGATGCCGTGGTGCTCGTGCGCGGCACCGTCGAGCTGCGCGGCGGCGCCGTGCGCGTCGTGGCGCAGGACCTGATGCCCATGTGGAAGGTGCGCGAGCAGCTCGTCAAGTCCATCGTGCTGCGCGTCAACCTCGACGGGCTGGCGCCCGAGGCCATTGGCGAGTTCCGGTCGCTGTGCGAGGAAAACCGGGGCGGCTGCCGCCTCTACTTCGACCTCGCCTTTGCCCAGCTGGCCCAGCCGCAGCGGGTGCGCAGCCGCCTGTTCGTCGTCGAGCCCACGCCCCAGCTCATGGGCGGCATGGTGCGCCTGTTCGGCGCCCACAACGTGACGCTGCTGGAGGCCGAGGCGTAAAAGGCCGTGCGGCTACGCGGGCACGCGCACCACGACGCCCGCCCCAAGCGTGCGGAGTGCCACTTTTACTTCAGGAACCAGCGGCGCTAGGTCTTCGGCGCGGTTGCTGCGTGCTTTCAGCAGCACGATCCCGATGTTGTACCGGCTCAGGTTCTGCTGGTGTGGAATGCCCCTGTCCGTCGTGATGAGCGCGTCGAAATGGAGGGCTGCGACGGAGAGCAGGTCGCCATTTTTGCGTCCGCTCCACCCCTGCTGCTGCACCGTCCGAACCTCGACTTCCGGCGCGAGAAGCCGGATCAGGGCGTGCGGCATATTTTCGTCCAGCAGCACCCTCACGCGGCCTCGGCTTCGTGCAGCGTCATTTCGAGATAAGCGACTGCCTGCGCGCGGCTGACGCTGGGAAAGTCGCCGAGGAATTTGCCCAGCGTGTCGCCCGCCGCGAGGTGCTGCACGAGGATTTCGACCGGCACGCGCGTACCGGCAAACACGAGGGCACCATTCATCACATCGGGGTGCCGCGAGACGATCTGATTTCTTTCCATCGTACAGTGCCTCCGTTTTTCATCTTCAACCCTGCGCTTGCCTGCCCGATCCTGAGGGGCTATGCGCGCGTGCCGCGCAGCGCTTCCTCGAAGGCGACGGCGAGGGCGCCGACTTCTTTCTCGAGCTGCGCCACGCGGCCCTGCAACGCTTTGATGGCGGCCTTTTTGCCCTCCTTCGCCGCCCCACCCTTTTTCTCCTTTTTGCGTTTCTCTTTGCCGGCGTCCTCTTTTTCGGGGCGGGCGGCTTTGTCGGCGGGTGCTTTCTTCGGCATGGGCGTGCAGGGGTGAAAGGGGCAGGATACGGCAGCGCTACGGCTTTTCCTTTTCGGTACTCAGCACGGCCACGGCCAGGGCGGGCACGCGCAGCGTCTGGTTGGCGCGCACGCTGTTGGCGTGCAGCACGCGGCTGAAGGGGCGCGGCACGTACCAGACAGGCGGGTGGAGGGCGTCGGCGGCGGGCACCACGAAGTCGCACGGCGTGATGGCGCGGTTGAAAAGCACCATGAACGAGGCGTCGCGCAGCGGGCGCCCGCGCGCGTCGGTGCGCGGCAGGGCGTCGCCGCGCAGCAGCAGCCCGAAGGCCGGCAGGTCGTGGTTGACCCAGTCCTCGGGTTTCATGGGCTGGCCGTCGGGGTGCCACCACGTCGCGTCCGTAATGCCGTTGTCGTCGGGGGTGCCGCGCAGAAAGTGGTGGCGGCGGAAGTTGGGGTGGCGGCGGCGGAAGGCGACGAGTTCCTGCACGAAGCGCAGAAAGCGCTCCTCGCGCCCGTCGAGGTTCCAGTCGAACCAGTTGATCTCGTTGTCCTGGCAGTAGGCGTTGTTGTTGCCGCGCTGCGTGCGGCTGAGTTCGTCGCCGCCCAGAATCATGGGCACGCCCTGCGAGAGCAGCAGCGTGGACATCAGGCTGCGCTTCATGCGGAAGCGCGCTTCGAGCGTCCGCTCGTCCTGCGTCGGCCCCTCTACCCCGAAGTTGACGCTGTAGTTGGGCTCGTGGCCGTCGCGGTTGCCCTCGCCGTTGGCGAGGTTGTGCTTCTGCTCGTACGAGACGAAGTCCTGCAGCGTGTAGCCGTCGTGGGCCGTGATGAAGTTGATAGAGGCCGTGGGGCGGCGCCCGCTGTGGTTGTAGAGGTCGCTCGAACCGGCCACGCGCGTGGCAAAGGTGCCCTTGAGGCCCTTGTCGCCGCGCCAGAAGCGGCGCACGGCGTCGCGGTAGTCGCCGTTCCACTCGGCCCACTGCCAGGGAAACGAGCCGACGAGGTATCCGCCCGGCCCGATGTCCCACGGCTCGGCGATGAGTTTGACCTGGCTGAGGACGGGGTCCTGCTGGATAACTTTGAAAAAGGCCGACAGCACGTTCACGTCCACCAGCTCGCGCGCCAGCGTCACGGCCAGGTCGAAGCGGAAGCCGTCCACGTGCATCTCGGTCACCCAGTAGCGCAGGCTGTCCATGACGA
>CBDUCD010000320.1:0-3591 GCA_965365535.1 uncultured Rhodothermales bacterium
GGGGCCAGGAAGTCGCCATCGTGGGCGGCGGCGACACGGCGATGGAGGAGGCGCTGTTTCTGACGCGCTTTGCATCGAAAGTCCACGTCATCCACCGGCGGGCCGAGCTGCGGGCGTCGAAAATCATGCAGGAGCGCGCCTTTGCCAATCCCAAAATCGCCTTTGTCTGGAATACGGCCATCACCGACGTGCTGGGCGACAGGCAGGTGGAGGCGCTGCGGCTGCGCAACGTGGAAACGGGCGAGACGCGCGACCTGCCCGTGGGCGGCTTTTTCGTCGCCATCGGGCACGAGCCTAATACAAAGGTCTTTCGCGGCTGGCTCGACATGGACAGCGCGGGCTACCTCAAAACCCACCCCGACTCGACGCACACCAATGTCGAGGGCGTTTTCGCCTGCGGCGACGCCCAGGACCACGTGTACCGGCAGGCCATCACGGCGGCGGGCACGGGCTGCATGGCCGCGATAGACGCCGAGCGGTTTCTGGCCGAGTGCGGCGTGATTGACGAGGTGCGGACGGAAACCGAGTACCACGCCGCCCCCGCCCTCGACAGCGAGACGGGCCGGACGGTCGAGGACTCGAAAACGGCGTAACGCGGGCGTGGGTGGTAGGGGCGCAATTAACTGCGCCCCTACAGGCGGGCGGCAGATGCAGCGTCCCGGTGGGTCGTTTTACGCGAGAGAGGAGGGCGGCGGCACGGCGGCGTCATCGAACAGTTGGGCTTCGGGCGGCGCGTCGGCGAGCCAGATCCGGGCGCGGTCGGCAGCGTCGGCGTAGAGGGCGACGCTGCTGCCCACCCATCCTACCCCTGTCGCGGCGCGGGCGAAAAGGGCGAGTTGCTGCAACACGAGCAGCATCCAGACAGACGCGACGAGCGCGCTGTCGATGGCGAACGGCAGCAGCCACAGTGCGAGCGCGAGGCCGAACCACGCGAGGTACAGCGGCGTCGCGGTGCCATTGCGGTGCGGAAATGAGATGCCCCTGCGCAGCGCGCGGCCCACCGGCGCATCGTCCACGACGAGGGCGGCGCGGGCGTAATCGCCCCACAGGTCGAGCACGGCGAGGCCCGCCACGAAAAGCGTGGGCACGAGCACGAATTGCGTCCAGAACGTGCCCGTCTCGCCCGAAAACAGCAGCGCCAGCACCGCCGACAGCGCCGCGACGGCTGCCGTCCACGCGAGGGCGAGGCCGAGGAAAATCAGCGCCAGCCCCACGCCCCGCAGGCCGTAGCGCCCCACGCCCGCCCAGAACCCGAGCAGGTCGCCGGGGCGCAGCGCGGCGGCGGCGCCGGCCAGCACGGCGGCGCGCACCAGCCCGTGGACGGGCACCAGCACGAGGGCGAGCAGCAACGTCAGGCCGGCTTCCTTACCCACGGCTTTCAAAATCGCCCACCACAGGCCCGCCGTTAGCTGCGACAGGTCGCGCGGCAGGGCAGCATAGGCCGTGACGCGCCCGAAAGCGTGCCCGACGGGCAGCACCACGACGAGTGCAAAGGCCAGCCCGAGGGCGTACAGGCCGAGGGCGAGGCCGGGGCGCCGCCGGAGGCCCGCGATACCGGCGTAGAAGGCAGTTTTCCAGTCCATCAGAAGCCTCCCGCCAGGGCGATGAGTTGCTGCGCCCACGCGAGGTACTTGACCTGCATCTGGTGCGCGAAGGCGTTGTCGGGCGCGGCGCTGCGGGCGTCGTCGAGCGGGTCGAGGTCGAGCGGCAGCGATTCGAGGCGCGCGGCGGCGACGGGGTCGGGATACGTGCGGCGGACGGTGTCGCGGCGGGCCTCGCCGTCCAGGGGAACGGCGTAGCCGCGCCCTCCCTCGGTGACGAACACGAGCGTCTGCGGGAAAACGCCGTCCGCCTGGCGCCCGACGATGGCCGTCGCCGCGTAGCCCGCATCCACTTGCTCGACCGTCAGGCTTTCGACGCCGTAGCTGACCACGTCGGTGCCGTACACGTACGCATCGAAAAACCACGACAGGTCTTGCCCGGAAACCCGCTCGGCCACGGCCCTGAAATCGCGCGTGGTGGGGTGGCGGAAGCGCCACTGCTGGTAGTACTGCTGCATGATGCGGTCCATCACGTCGTCGCCCAGGTGGCGCTGGAGCGAGAGCAGGATGGTGGCGGGCTTGGTGTAGGCGAGTTTGCTGTAGCCCTCCTGCCGGTACGCCGGCGCCGCGATAACGCCTGTTTCGGGGCTGGAGGCCACGTAACCCATCCGCTGCATCGCCGTGTCGGAGATTTTGAGGCCCGGCAGGTCGGCGATGCTGCCGCGCCCGTACGCGCCGTCCATGACGCGGGCTTCCATGTACGAGTTGAAGCCTTCGTCCAGCCACGCCTCCTCGGCTTCGTTCGAGGCCAGCATCCCGTAGAAATACTGGTGCCCGAACTCGTGGATGGTCACCATTTCGAGGGCGCGCAGCCAGCGGGGCAGGGCGTAAACGGTGCCGCAGGTGATAAGTGTCGGGTATTCCATGCCGTTCGAGCCGCCGATTCCGTCCACGAGCGTGAGCGTCGTGTACGGGTACGGGCCGACGAGGCGGGCGTAGCTTTCGAGGGCCGTGCGGGCGGCGTCGAAATGGCGCTGGGCCTGGCCGCCGTGCTCGGGCTGCACGAGCAGGCGCAGGCGGACGTGCCGCCACTGATCCTCGTACACGCGGAAGGCGGGCGAGGCCGTCCACGCGAAGTCGTGCACGTCGTCGGCGGCGTACGTCAGGGCGACGATTCCGCCCGTGGTGTCGGCATGGGTGCGGATGCCTGTGGCGCCGACGGCGTAGCCCTCGGGCACGCGCATCGTCACGCGGTAGAGGCCGAAGTCGGCGTAGAACTCGGTGTTCTGGTGGAACTGGTGGGTGCTCCACCGCCCGCGCGGCGCGTCGGCGGGGACGTAGCGCTGGCCGGGGATTTCGCGCACGCCGAGTTTGGGAAACCACTGGGCGACCATGAAAAACGGCTCGCCCGTGGCCGCCGTCGCCCAGCCCGTGCGGGCGAAAATGCGGGGCAGCCGGGCGGTAAATGCTACGTCGAGTGTCGCGCTGTCGCCGGGCGCGATGGCGCGGGGCAGCACGAGTTCGGCGACGGTGCGGTCGTCGGGGTTGTCGCTCGTGGTCTGAATAAAGCGGAGGTCAGGCGCGAGGTCGCGGCCCTCGAAGCGCATCGAGGCGATGTCGAGGCCGCCCCAGCCGCCCTCGTCGAGGGTAAAGCCCCGGTGGGCGCCGCCGCTTTCGCGCATAAACGTCGAAAGCGAGTCGCGGAAGGCGTTGAGGTAGAAGTGAAACTGGAGCGTATCGACGGGCACGCGGTCGGCGTTGCGCCACGTGATGCGCGCCGTGCCCGCGACGGTGCGGGCGTCGGGGTCGAGCGTCACGTCCATCACATACGCCACGCGGCGGTCGGAGAGGGCCGTGTCGGCGGTCGTGGGGCGCGTGGGCTCGGGGAGGGCGGCGGGCCGGGGGCCGCACGCGGCGAGCAGGCACAAGAGGGCGGCGAAGGGCGTTGCGCGCATGGCAAAACGGGCAGAACGCTGCAAAGTACGCCTGCCGCGCAGGGTGACGGGGCAGGGCCGTGAGATGGCTCGTAGAGCCCCGTGGCGGTGCAAAA
>CBDUCD010000321.1:0-3561 GCA_965365535.1 uncultured Rhodothermales bacterium
GAGGGCGCGCACGCGCTGCGGGTCGGCGCTGCCGCCAAAGCGGCGCATGGCCTGGCCCACGAAAAAGCCCATCAGCTTGGTCTCGCCCGCCCGGAAGCGCGCCGCCTCGGCGGGATGGTCGGCCACGACGGCCTCGACAGTGGGGCGGAGGGCGTCGTCGTCCGAGACTTGCAGCAGGTCGAGGCGCCGGGCGAGGGCGTCGGGCGCCTCGTCGGTGCCCAGCAGGGCGTCGAAAAGGGCGGTGAAGCCTGTCGAGGAAATGCGGTTTTCCACCCGCAGCCGGATGGCGCCGGCGAGGCGGGCGGGCGCGATGGGAAAGGCGTCGGCTTCGATTTTGCGCTCGCCCAGCACGCGCAGCACGTCGGTCATGACGACGTTCGAGACGGCTTTGGCCGCGTCCGCGCTGCCCAGGGCGCCCAGCGTGGCCTCGAAAAAGTCGGCCACGTCGCGGCTGTCGGTGAGCACGGCGGCGTCGTAGGCGGGCAGGCCGTAGTCGCGCCCGTAGCGGGCGGCGCGGGCGGCGGGCAGCTCGGGAAGCGCGGCGCGGGCCTCGTCCAGCATCGCCGGCGTCACGACGATGGGCGCCAGGTCGGGGTCGGGAAAGTAGCGGTAGTCGTGGGCTTCCTCCTTGCCGCGCATGGGCCGCGTCACGCCCGCGTCGGCGTCCCACAGCCGCGTTTCCTGGACGACGGCGCCGCCTTCATCCAGCACCTGCTGCTGCCGGGCGATCTCGTAGGCGATGGCGCGCTCGACGTGGCGGATGGAGTTGAGGTTTTTGACCTCGGCCTTGGTGCCCAGCGCCCTTTGCCCGGCGGGGCGGATGGAGACGTTGGCGTCGCAGCGCAGCGACCCTTCTTCCATGTTGCCGTCGCAGATGCCGAGGTAGCGCACGAGGCGGCGGATGGCGGCCAGAAAACGCCCCGCTTCTTCGGGCAGGTGCAGCTCGGGCTCCGTCACCATCTCGCAGAGGGGCGTGCCGGCGCGGTTGAAATCGAGCAGCGTGGCGCCGCCCGCCGCGTGGATGCTTTTGCCCGCGTCGTCTTCCAAGTGGATGCGTGTCAGCGCGATGCGGCGGGGCGCGCCCCTGTCGTCCTCGATCTCGACCCAGCCGCCCGTGCAGATGGGGGTGTCGTACTGCGAAATCTGGTAGCCCTTTGGCAGGTCGGGGTAGAAGTACTGCTTGCGCGCAAACAGCGAGTGCGGCGCGATGCGGCAGCCCAGCGCCAGCCCCAGCCGCACGGCGTAGGCGACGGCGCGGGCGTTGAGCACGGGCAGGGTGCCGGGGTAGCCCAGGCTCACCACGTCTATCTGCGTGTTGGCCTCGGCGCCGTACCGCGCGCCCTCGGGGCTGAAAATCTTGGACTGCGTGGCGAGCTGGACGTGAATCTCCAGCCCGATCACGGCTTCGTAGGGGGCGTTTTCCATGCGCCGAAGTTAGCGCTGCTGCCGTCCATCTTGCGCGCCCTTCCCCCGCTGCCATGCTTCGTTTCACCGCTTTTGCCGTGCTTTTCGCGTGCGCCGGCTGCCGGCGCGAGGTGCCCACCCGGGCGCCCGACCCGCGCACCGACCCGTTCAGCGTCGTGCTGAGCGAGTTTCCCGCCGAGCCCGACCAGCCGCCCGCCCTCGACGGCGACACCCTCCTCGTGCGCGTGCAGTACGCCGGCGGTTGCAGCGACCACGCCTTTGCCCTTGCCGCCGACGCGCGCGGCGACACGACGGTTCTCGCCCTCCGCCACGACGCCGCCGGCGACGCCTGCGAGGCGCTCGTCTATGACGAACTGCGGCTGGCGCTGCCCGAGCCGCTTCCCGGCGCCGGCCCCGTCGTGCTGCGCAACCCGCAGGGCGGCCCGCCTTTCCGGCTCAGGTAGGGTTTGCTGGGTTTGCTCAACCATCAACCAACTCATTCAAACCGGCGCCGCATCGTGGCGTCGCGGGCGCGGCGTAAATATGTAGGGATGCTTGACTTAACCCCCGGGCGTCGCCGTTCTTGCGCACTCTGTCCATCCCCATCCATTCAGCCCCTATCTCCCATGCGCAAGATTGCTGCATTCACGTTCGTGCTCGCCCTTTTCGTGAGCGCGTGCGACCAGCAAGGCCCGGAAACAAACGCCGTGCTCGAACAAACGCCGGACGTGGCGCTCCGCGTCGCGCCCGAGCCGTCGTCGGCCAAGAAAGGCGACCCGGCACCGGCCACCGACGGTCGCGCCGAGGCCGTCGAGGCGTACATCGCCCAGGTCAACGCCGACTTCGCCAGCCGGGGTCTCGGCCTCGCCATCCAGAAAGCCGAGTGGGTCGGCGGTGGAACGGGCGACGAAGCCGGGCAGACCGTTTTTGCCAAAGACCGCACGCTCCGCCTCGACGCCCAGTGGGTGCCCGGCGACGCGCGCCGCGACGCGCGGGGCAACACGATCACGTACGTCGTTGATCAGACGTTTGCCGTTGCCAACACGTTCAACGCGGCGCCGCCCGTCAACGGCGAGCCGGCCATTGACGCCTCCTTCGACACGTGGAACGCCGTCAACTGCTCCAAGCTCGACATCGCCAAGCTGCCCGATACGGGCCAGAACTACAGCACGCTGCTCACCATCGGCGGGCAGCCCGGCAACCCGTTCTACGCCGACATCTCGACCATCGGCTTTCTGCCCGGCTTTCTCTTCGACGCGGTGCTCGGGCCGGGCGCGAGCAGTAACGTGCTGGGCGTGACCTTCACGTTCGTGTTCCTCAACGGCGACGGCACCCCGTCGGACGTCAACAACGACGGCTACGACGACACGGCCCTCAAGGAAGTGTGGTACAACGACGCCTTCCGCTGGTCCACGAATGGCGGCGGCATCGACATCGAGACCGTCGCGCTGCACGAAAACGGCCACGCCCTCGGCCTGGGGCACTTCGGCAAAATTGCCATCACCAACAGCAACGGCAAGCTGCACGTGTCGCCGCGCGCGGTGATGAACGCCATCGTGCTGGGCACGCTGCGCAGCCCGAAGGGAACGGACAACGGCGCGTACTGCGGCCTCTACGCCTCGTGGCCCCGCTGACCAGACCGATGCGTCGAGCATGAAAGCGCCCCGGATTCCGCGTGAGTCCGGGGCGCTTACTGTTCGACCCCGGCGGGCGGCGGGGTTGGTCGGGTTTGCTCAACCATCAACCCACTCGCTCGAACCGGCGCAGCACCTGGGCGGCGTGATCCGCGGTGTCGGGGCGGGCAATCACGTCCTGAACCGTGCCGTCGGGGCCGATGAGAAACGTGGTGCGCGTGAGGCCGATGGACGTTTTGCCGTACAGCGTTTTCTCGCCCCACACGCCATAAGCCGTGGCAATGGCGTGGTCGGCGTCGGCGACGAGGGGGAAGGGGAGGCCGTACCTGTCGGCAAAGCGGGCGTGCGAGGCCGCGCTGTCGCCCGAGACGCCCACGACGGCGATGCCCTCCCTTTCGAGTTCGGCGAGTCCGTCGCGCAGGCTGCACGCCTGCCGGGTGCAGCCGGGCGTGTCGTCTTTGGGATAGAAGTAGAGCGCCACGCGCCGCCCGCGCAGCGACGAAAGCTGGAACGGTTCGCCCGT
>CBDUCD010000322.1:0-3553 GCA_965365535.1 uncultured Rhodothermales bacterium
GGTTCGCCGCGAGGTGCCGAGCGGATTCGAACCGCTGTGGAGGGTTTTGCAGACCCTTGCCTGACCACTCGGCCACGGCACCGCAGAACCCGGAGTTTACGGCACGGCGCCCCCGCTCCGACAGGGTAAAATGTCAGCACTGCGTGAAAGCGGTGCCGCCCGCGCCTCCGCCCCCTGCCAAGACCTGTCGAAATGCGGCCCCTGCCTTTGCGAGGCCCACCCCCCGCCGTACTTTGAGGCGTCTGCGGGCTTTTTGCCCGGCAGGCAGACCCTCGGGGCGTAGCGCAGCCCGGTAGCGCATCTGCTTTGGGAGCAGAGGGTCGTCGGTTCAAATCCGGCCGCCCCGACTTTTAGACACAGGGCCTCTTCGCGCCCGTAGCTCAACTGGATAGAGCCTCCGCCTTCTAAGCGGATGGTTGCAGGTTCGAGCCCTGCCGGGCGTACTCCGCCGAGCCCTCCACCGCCGCTGCCGTGGAGGGTTCTTTTTTGCCCTCCTCCCATCCCCCGACGCCTCCCATGCGAACGCTTGCCCTTCTGATAGCGATTGGCGCCGCCTGCGCCGTCCAGGCACAGCCCGCCTACCTGCTGCGCCCCGACCGCGTGTTCGACGGCGAGGCGATGCACGAGGGCTGGGCCGTGCGCGTGGCCGGCGGGCGCATCGTGGCGGCAGGCGACGGCGTTGAGGCGGCACCCGGCGACTCGGTTGTAGGGCTGCCGGGCATGACGCTGCTGCCCGGCTTTGTCGAGGCGCATTCGCACCTGCTGCTCCACCCCTACGACGAGACGCCGTGGAACGACCAGGTGCTGCGCGAATCGCAGGCGCTGCGCGTGGCCCGCGCCACCGTCCACGCCCGCAACACCCTCCTGGCCGGCTTCACGACGCTCCGCGACCTGGGCTCGGAGGGCGCGGGCTACGCCGACGTGGGCCTGCGCGACGCCCTCGCGCAAGGCATCATCGCCGGGCCGCGCCTGCTCGTGGCGGGGCCGGCCATCGTGGCGACGGGTTCGTACGGGCCGAAGGGCTTTGATCCGGCGTGGAACGTGCCCCTGGGCGCCGAGGAAAGCGACGGCGCCGACCTCGTCCGCACCGCGCGCCGCCAGATGGGCAAAGGTGCCGACTGGGTCAAGGTGTACGCGGACTACCGCTGGGGCCCGAACGGCGAGGCCCGCCCCACGTTTTCGGTCGAGGAGATGCGCGCCGTCGTCGAGGCGGCCGCCAGCGCCGGGCGCGACGTGGCTGCCCACGCCTCGACCGCCGAGGGGATGCGCCGCGCCACGCTGGCCGGCGTCCGCACCATCGAACACGGCGACGGCGGCACGCCCGAGGTTTTCGCCCTGATGCGCGAAAAGGGCGTCGCCCTCTGCCCGACGCTGGCCGCCGGCGACGCCATCGAAAGGTACCGGGGGTGGAACGGCGCCCCGCCCGAGCCCGCGCGGCTGGCCGAAAAGCGCGCCTCGTTCCAAGTTGCCCTCCGCGCGGGCGTGACCATCATCGCGGGCAGCGACGTGGGCGTGTTCACGCACGGCACGCAGGCGCGCGAGCTCGTGCTGATGGTGGATTACGGCATGGCGCCCCTCGACGTGCTCCGCAGCGCCACGAGCACGGCCGCCGACGTGCTGCGGCTCGGTGATGAAATCGGGCGCGTGCGCGCCGGCCTCGCCGCCGACCTCGTCGCCGTCGCGGGCGACCCCGCGGCGGACATCACCGCGACGGAGCGCGTGCGCTTCGTGATGCAGCGCGGGCGCATCGTGCGGCGCGCCCCATGACCTCCCGCGCCCTCGTCCTCCAGCACGCCGCGCCCGAAGGCCCCGGACGCATCGCCAGCGCGCTTGCCCTGCGGGGCATCGGCACGCGCGCCGTACGCACCGACCGGGGCGAAAAGGTGCCGGACGACGTGGCGGATGCCCCGGCCCTCGTCGTGATGGGCGGGCCGATGGGCGTGTACGAGGCCGGCGCGTTCCCTTACCTGCGCGCCGAGATGCGGCTGGTCGAAGGGGCGCTCGCGGCGGGCGTGCCTGTGCTGGGCGTGTGCCTGGGCAGCCAGATTCTCGCGCACGTGCTGGGCGCCCGCGTAGCGCCCGCCGGCAGGCCGGAAATCGGCTGGCACCCCGTCGCGCTTACGCCCGAAGGCCGCGCCGACGCGCTGCTCGGCACCGCCGACGGCTGCACGCCCCTGCACTGGCACGGCGATGTGTTCACCCTGCCCGGCGGCGCCGTGCCCCTCGCGCGGTCGGCACAGACGCCCCTCCAGGCGTTCCGCTACGACGGCGCCGTCGCCCCGGCGTACGGCCTGCTGTTCCACCTGGAAGCCACGCCCGCCATCGCGCGGGGCATGGCATCGCTCTTTGCCGACGAGGCGCGCGGGGCGGGCGCCGACCCCGAGCGGCTGGCCGGCGAAAGTCCTGCCCGGCTCGCGGCGCTGCGGCCCGTCGCCCGGCGCGTCTTTGGCGCGTGGGCCGACCTGGTGGCGGCGCGTGGGGCGTGACGGGCGCTAAAAACCGAACTGCCAGCCCAGCCGCAGGTACGGGATGACGGGGATGTCGCGGAGCTGGTCTTTGATGTCCTGCCGCTCCCGCGCCACGCTTTCCTGCACGTCCTGCCGCGACGCCGCCGGCCCGAAGGCTTCAAGGGCGACGTGATCGGCGTGGCCCGGCGTGACGCCCACGCCCAGGTTGAAGCCCGCCCCGCGCCACCCCAGCACCAACACGGGCACGGGGCCGCGTACCGAGAAATCGCCCTCGACGCGCCCCACCTCGTCGGGCTGGTACGTCTCGCCGCCAATCTCGATGGGGCCGTCGGGGCGGGCGGTGCCTTTCAGGCCGTAGCCGCCCACGAACAGGCCGGCGCCGACGGAGAAGCTGCCGCCGCCCGGGTGCAGGTTCACGAGCAGCACCCCGCCGCCTCCGCGCCCGTCGCCGTCGTAGGCGATGCCGTCCACCGTGGTTTCGATGGGCACGGTGGGCAGAACACCCGCCTCGGCGGAAACGCTGAAGCGCGGCGACAGGCGGTACGCACCTGCCGCGCCCACGCCCAGCGTCGAAAGCTGCGGGCCGAGGGAAAAGCGCGCGGGCTGGGCGCCGAGGGGGAGGGCGGCGGCGCAAAAGGCGAAAGCGAGCAGCAGGCGCATAGAGGCGGCAGGTCTGGTTGGGCGCAGGATAACACCTTCTGCCGCCGCGCGCATCCCGGCGTTACGGGATCAGATGACCTCGCGGGCCGCCTCCCAGTAATCCTCGACGGCGGCGGCCACGACGCGGTGGGCGTGCTCGCGGTTGTAGCGCTTGACGATGCGCACGTCGTCGGCCTGGCCGGGAATCTGCTTGTAGGTCGAGAAGTAGTGCGACAGCCGGTCCATGAGCAGGTCCGGCAGGTCGGAGAGGTCGTGGATGTCGCGGTAGTACTGGTCGGCGTCGAGCACGGCCACGATTTTGTCGTCGGCCTCGCCCTGATCAATCATCTGCAAGCCACCCACGACGCGCGCGTTGAGAATGACCTCGGCCCGCGTGATGGGCCGCTCCGAGAGCACGCAGATGTCGAGCGGGTCGCCGTCGGCCT
>CBDUCD010000323.1:0-3519 GCA_965365535.1 uncultured Rhodothermales bacterium
TGGCGTACACCTCGAGCGGCTCGCCCATCAGCTTTTCCAGCTCGATGACGCTGCCTGCCGACAGGCGCAGCACGTCGGCGAGGGGCAGGCGGCGGCGGCCCAGTTCCACCACCACCTCCAGCTCCACGTCCACCAGCAGCTCCATGTTGGCGCCCGCCATGGCCCGCCCGTCGCCAAAGGATTCCAGCCCCACGTCGGCAAACTGCGCGGGGGCGACGGGGATGGGCGGCGCGGCGGGGCGCGGCGGCGCGGCGGCGGGCGGCGCTTCGCGGGGCGGCGCGGCAGGCGCGGGCACCTCGACTTCGGAGGCCACGAGGGCCAGCCCGTCCAGCGATGCGTCGCCATTGGGGAGGGCAAAGCGCACCAGCGTCGTCGTGTCGGGCAGCGTCAGGTCGCGCGGGTTGGTGAGCAGGTTGAACGTGACGTCGGGGATTTTGACGCCCTCGGCGCCCAGCGCGGCGCGGACGGCGCCAAAGGCCTGCGCCGACACCTCGCGCAGCAGGTCGTCGGCGCCCTCGTCGGTGGGCAGGAGGGCCTCGCCCAGCATGGCCTGCCCGCACAGCGCCAGCCACCCCGGGTGCAGCCACACGGCCACGCTCAGGTCGGCGGTTTTGCCGAAAAGCAGCAGCATGTCGGGCGCCGTGTCGAGAATGGACTGGTGCGTGGGCTGCACGAGAGGCGCCTCGAAATGGAGGGCCGCACTGGTGCCGGTAAGGGTTTGCAGAAACGACTGGACGGCGCTCTGCGCAAGGTCGAAGGCGGGCATGGGGGCTCGGGCTTGGGGGACTTAATCTTCTTCCAGAAACTGGGCCGGCGGCGGCACGATGTCGAGGATGCGAAGCGCGTGCCGTTTGCCGCTGCGGCCGGGCGCGGCCAGAAACTTCTGGCCCTTGCCCGTAAACACCTGCACGGGCTCGCTCAGGTGGCGTTCGAGCGGAATCACGTCGCCCTCCTGCAAATCCATCAGGTCGCTGAGCATCAGGTGGGCGCGGCCCAGCTCGGCGCGCAGCTCGACGTTCACCTTGCGCAGCGAGTCCTCGTAGCGCGTGCGGTCGGCGGGGGGCGTGGGCGGGTGCGCGCCCGAGATGAACTGCTTCAGGCCCGCCTTGCCCAGCGCCTGCTCGAGCATCATGTACGGGTAGCAGATGTTGATGTACGACTTGTTGTCGTACACGGACACCTCGAAGGTGCACACGAGGGCGGGCTCGACGGAGGGGATGATCTGCACGAACTCGGCGTTCGTCTCGAAGGCGATTTCCTTGAACTTGATGTCCTGGGCCTGCCGCCACGCCTTTTCGAGCTCGGTAAACGAGCGGGCGACGACCTTGCTCATGATGCGCTGCTCGATCTGCGAAATCTCGCGCGGCTTGCGCATAAACTGCCCCTGCCCGCCGAAGAGCTTTTCAATGGTGAACACGACCAGGCGCGGGTCAATCTCGAACACCATCTTGTGGCCCGTCAGCTCCTCCTCGGCCACGAAAAGCGCCGACGGGGGCGCGCTCGACATCACGTATTCGGAGTAGAGCACCTGGTCCACGGCCGTCAGCGTGATGTCCACGATGGTGCGGAGCTGGGCCGAGAGGAAAACCGAGAAGTCGCGGGCAAACGACTCGTGCGCGTAGTTGAGCACGCGCATCTGATCCTGCGAAAACAGGCGCGGGCGCTTGAAGTTGTACGGAACGATGCGGCGCTCCGTCTCCTTGCGCATCAGCGTTTCGAGGGCCGCAATGTCGTACTCCTCCGCATCGCCAATCTGGGTGCGAACGTCGAGCAGCAGGTCAATCTCTTCCTGGGATAGCTGCTTCATGCGCGGAAAGGTTTTCTGGGGGGCCACCCGCCGAAGGGGTCGCGGGCGTTGCCGGCGCCTACGGCAAACGGGGTGCCGCCCCCAGTGCAGCACCCCGCCGGCGGGGAGGTCGTAGGTGGTAAGGTGGTGGGGTGGTGAGGTTGTTGGTAGCGTTTGGCGGGAAGGGCAGGCGGCGGTGGCACGGGCAATGAGTTGGACGGGCGGTGAGTTGGACAGGGGTGCCCACGGCAGCCGGATGCCGTTTTGCCACACCCCTCCACCCACCACCTCGCCACCCCTACTGCAACACGTACTGCGTGAAGTACACCCGGTCTATCTGGCCTTCGCTCAGGATGCTGTTGAAGGCGCCGCGCACCTCGTCTTTGAGCTGGGTGCGCATCTCCACGAGGGCCAGCTCCTCGAAGGTGCGCAGGCTCAGGATTTTGAGAACGGTGTCGCGCACCACGATTTCGCGGCTTTTGAGCTCTTCGATGGTGCCCTCGTCGGCGGCTTCCACGCCGATGTTCATCATCAGGTAGTGGCTGCCGCCGCTGCCCGCCGTGTTGACGGTGATGCCCTCGAACTGGTAGAACGAGCCGTATTCGACGGGCTTTTTGGCCTCGGCGTCGTCGGCTTTCGGGGCGTCCTCGTCGGCGCTTTCGGCGCCCGTCAGGGCGAGGGCGCGCGTCACCAGGCCGTACTGGCTAAAACCCACCGCCCCGCCGGCGCCCAGCGACAGCAGGGCAAGGGGGATGAGGATGAACTTGAACTTGCCGCCGGGCTTTTTGGCCTCGTCGGCGGGGGTAGGGTCTGCCATTTACGTCCAGAGGAAAAAGATTTCGACGCGGCGGTTGCGGCTGCGCCCCGCGTCGGTCGCGTTGGATTCGAGTGGGTGGAATTCGCCCTTGCCGACGGCGCTGTAATGGTCGGCGGACAGGGCGGACGCCTGGCCCAGAAAGTGCCGCACGACGGCGGCGGCGCGGGCCGTGGAAAGCTCCCAGTTGGAAGGGTAGCGCACGCTGGCGATGGGCCGGTCGTCGGTGTGCCCCTCGACGACCACCTGGGCCACCTCGTCGGTGAGCAGCGTCGAGATGAGCGAGAGCAGCGTCCGCGAGGGCTCGACGAGGTCGGCGGCGCCGGGCCTGAACATGACGGCGTCGTTGAGCACGAAGTGCAGCCCTTTTTCGGTCATGTGCACCTGCACCTTGTCGGCCAGGCCCTCGCTCTGGATGTACTGGATGAGTTCTTCGTAGCGCTCGGCCTGGGCGGCGCGGTCGCGGGCGCGCTCGCGCTCGGACGGCGGCGCGGGCTGCAAGCCCACGGGCGGCACGCCGCTGGGCGCGACGCTGAAGTTGTCGTCGGGGGACGGGCCGTTGCTGCGCGTCTCGCCGGGCGGGCTACCGGCAGGCGCCTTGCCCTTGCCCGTCGAGGGGGTGCCGGGCGCCACCATCATGCTCTCGTTCTGGAGCACGCCCGTGCGGCCCTGGAAATAGCTCAGGGCCTCCTTGAACTTTTTGACCTCCACCTCCGACATGGACACGATCATCACGAAAAACGTGAGCAGCAGCGTCGTCATGTCCGAAAACGTCGTCATCCAGAACGGCGCGGTCGGTTCTTCGATTTCGTCCGAGCTGGCCATCGGCGGATGCGGGGTGGAAAAGGGGAAAGGGGTTACCCCGCTACTATCGGCGGCGCGGGGCAGGATTTAAGGGTGGGGAGACGCGGGGTGTTGG
>CBDUCD010000324.1:0-3505 GCA_965365535.1 uncultured Rhodothermales bacterium
GCCCACCACCACGGTGCCGTCTCCGCCCAGCACGACGCGGCCGCCGTCGAAGGTTCCGCCCGGCACGTCGAAGGTGAACAGCGGAACCTCGGCGGGGTACGCCCACCGGACGTTTGTAAACGGAACCGCCGTGGGAGCGGCGATGCGCCCCGCGACGAGGTCGAGCGTGAGCGACGAGGTAGCGGTGCCGCGCAGGAAGCCGCTACCGTCGAGCGTTCCCCCCGCCGGCCCTTCCAGCGTCGCGCGCGGCGTGCCGCCGGCAAAGGCGAGGGTGAGCGTCGCCTCGCCAAAGGTAAACCGGGCCGGCCCCTGGCGGAACGCGCCGCAGGGCGTAACGCGCGCCGTCCCCGCGAGTCCGGCAAGCGCGAGGGTGCTTTCGTCCGACAGGCGGGCGGTGAACGTCGCGCCGGGGCACGCGCCGCCCGGCGCCTCGAAGGGCCCGACGAGCCGCGCCGTCAGCGTGGCATCGAACGTCGTGCCGCCCCCCTCGGCGGCAGCAAAGGCCCCTTCGAGGCGGCGCGGCGCCGCCGTCAGCGCCCCGGCGGTAAGGCGCGCGTCAGCCGGGAAGTCTTCGTAGGGCGCAATCGTCCCCGTCAGCGCGCCGTCCGCCGCGACGCGCACGCCATACGCGGTCAGCGCCGTTTGCGCCAGCTGCGGGGCACTTCGGGCAAAGCCCGGCAGGCTTACCCCGAAATCGAACGTGGGCGACCACGCGGGGGCGGCCTCGCCGGCAAACCAGTCGAACGCGAGCGCCGGGGCGTGCGCGCCCAGGGCGACGACGCGGGCGGCGCCGATGGCAAACGGCGCGGGGGGCAGGTCGGCCCCGGTCAGGTCGAACGCCGGGATGGACAGGCGCCCGGTGCCTTCGCGGTAGGCCAGCGTGACGCCGCCGAGGGGAAGATCGAGGGGAAGCCCGGCGGCGGTCAGGGTGGCGCCGGCGTGGAGGGCAAACGACGGCTGGAGCCTGCCGTCTTCCCACACCGCGCCCAGGCGGAACACGTCGAGGGCGTCTCCGTCGAGGCGCAGCTCGGCGCCTCCGAGCGCGAGGGCCGCGCCGCCGCGCGGCGCCGTCCACCGGCTGACGGCGTAGCCCTGCTCCGATTCCCGGACGGTCACGTCGGCCCTGAAAACAGCGCTGTCCGCCTCTGACGCCGCCAGCGCGAACGCGCCGCGGACGAACCACTCGAAGGCCGGTTCGTCTCCCCACTCGCCCGACAGGGATCGGACGACGAGTTCGTCCACCCGCACGGTGGCGCGCTCCTGGCCGGGCCACGCGGGCATCTTCTCGGCCCGGACGCCCTCGACCTCGGCCCCGCGCAGGAGGCCCGCCCGGTCGAGCCGGAGCCGCATCGTGCCTTCGTCGGCGGGCGTTCCGCCCAGCAGGACGGGCGTGCCCGTCAGCCAGATGCTGCGATCCTGCCCTTCCTGCTGCTCGCACGCGACGCGCTGGACGCGCAGGGGCACGCCGCCGGCCACGATGCCCTCTCCCGGCACCTCGGCCACAAAGGCGCAGGCGCGCACCTCGAAGGTTTCCTCGTCGAGCACGAGGCGGCTCAGGGCCACGCGCAGCGCGGGCAGGCCCTCCATCTCGAAAACGGGCCCCGAGCCGGCGGCCTCGACCACCAGGTGCCCGTCGGGCGTGCGGCTGGCCGTGGCCAGCACGCCGCCGTCGGCGCGGAGCCGGAGCGAGGCCGTGCCCGCCATGATCTCGACGCGCTCGGGCAGCTCGGACGCCACGACGACGGGCTCGTCGGCGACGGGCGGTGCGGGCCGGGCTTCGGGCACCGGCGGCGCGGCAGCGCCCGGCCCGTGCAGGCCCCGGGCGTCGAGGACGGCCACCTCCTGCCCCGGGCTTCTGCGCAGGCTGAGGCGTCCCCCGACGAGCCGGCGCCCGCCGGCTTCGAGCACGAGGGGTTCGGCTTCCTCGGCGGTGAGGGCTGGGGAAAGTCCCCGGCGCGCGAGTGCTTCGAGGGTGGGCGCCGCGCCGACGATGCCCGACGGGGTGAGCACCAGGCGGGCAAAGCGAATCCGGACGCCCTCGCCGCCCAGCGCGGCCGTGCCGGGCGTGAGCGCGGCGGACACCTGCCGCCCCTCGCCATCGACCGCCACGGCCATTTCGGCCCCCAGCGGCACCGCCACGGCGCCCGTCTCCATGAAGCCGCCTTCCGGGCTCAGCCGCACGCCGCCAAAGGCCGCCTCGACGGCTTCGCCCAGCACCTCGCCCCGGTAGAGGCCGTCCGCGACGTGCAGCCCGAAGGCGTCGATCTCGTACGTCCCGGGTTCGAACGTGAACCGCGCCACTGCCGTGCCCGTCGCGGGATAGGCCCACGTGTACGCCCCGAGCGGGCCGCTGTTGGGCGCGTACTCGAACGTCCACACGTCGCTCACGTCGTCGCCTTCGCGCAGGTCGAGTTCCTCGCCCGTCGTCAGCACCACGCGCGACTGCACCTGCCACGCGTACCGGCGCCCCGGGCGGAGCGCCATCCCCACCGCGTCGTCGGTGCGGGTGTGCGTCACGCTGGCCATCCCGCCCTGCACCTGGATTTCGGCGGCGCCGTAGCCCACCTCCCGTCCGCGCAAGGGCGCGCGCAGGGCCTCCTCGACGGTGCGGTGGAAAAGGGGGTCGATCTCGACGAGTCGCAGTTCGTACGCCACCTGCGCGCCGCCGGGCAGGTCGAGCGCCGTCAGCGCCTCCCACTCGAACGTCAGCGGCGCGCCTTCCACGACGACGGTTTCGTCGAAGGGCGCGAGCAGCACCGGGCGCCCCGGGTAGCGCACTTCAAACTGGATGGAGGCGCCGCCTACTTCAAATCCCTCAGCCTCGGCCCTTACGCGGAGCGTGAGAAATCCGTTGGGCAGCCGGTTCGAGTAGGCAATCTCGGGCGACGCGTCGAGCACGGCGCGCACGATCTCGTCTGCTATGGGGCCGAGGTCGAGTTCGCCTGCCCCCTCGAACGGGGCCATCTGCGGGATTTCGGGCTCGGGTTCCACCGCGCGCGTCCGGATGGGCGCCACGCGCGTGCCGGCCAGGTCGATCTCGAAGACGAATTCCAGCGGCCCTCCGATAAACGACGTGACCAGCAGCCCCCCCGACCGGAGCGTCTGCTCGAGCTCGTCCACGAACGGGCTGGCAAGCACCTGGCCGTCGGGAGGCAGGTTGACAAACTCAACTGCAACGTCCTGCGCCGAGGCGGTGGTGCCCAGGGCGAGGGCCCCGAAGGCCATGAGCACGAGGCGGCCCAGCAGGGGCACCCGTGTCGTGGCGCGAGAAAAGCCCTGGCTTCGTGGGAAAAGGGCGGTGCGCTTGGATTGCATTACGTAGCATCGGGAGGCGTGGTGCTCCGGGCCGAAGCTGCAAACTTCGCCAGAGGCAGCGCGCTGTGGGGGGGTTGTGTTGGCCTGCAGCCCGGGCATCAAAAGTCCCGCACACCGATATGCGAGATTTGCCGCCGCCGACTGCCACGCCCGGCCACTTTTTTTGCATCCCTCAAGCGCATCTCGACGC
>CBDUCD010000325.1:0-3486 GCA_965365535.1 uncultured Rhodothermales bacterium
CGCCGTCGTTGTTGAAATAGGCGAACACCTCGCGGCCCTGCGCCCGCCACTCGCCAATGCGGTGCGCCCACCAGCGCAGGTCGTCGTCCGAATAGGAGCCGGCGTAGAGGTGGTGCGGGTCGGGGCCGTGGAGGCGCACGTACACGAAATCCGCGGTCGCCCGCAGAATGCACGGCAGCCCGGCGCCACTCATCACGCAGTAGGCGGCATGGTGGTGCGCCAGCAGGCTCCACGTCGCCTCGTGGTGCCAGCCCGGGTGCCGGAACTCGACGGCCACGCGCAGCCCGCCGGGCAGGCCGCGCAGAAAGTAGTCGAGGCGCGCGAGGTCGCAGTCGAAGTGCGGCGAAAGCTGGACGAGCAGCACGCCCTGCTTGTCGCCCAGCCCCGCCAGCCCCCGCGCCAGGCGCGCCGTCCACCTCTCGGGCGCGTAGAGGCGCTGCACGTGCGTCAGCAGCGACGGCGCCTTGACGCTCAGCCGGAAGCCGCCGGGCAGGCGGCGCCGCCACGCGTGGAAGGCAGCGTCGCGGGGCCAGCGGTAGTAGCTGCTGTTGAGCTCGGCGGTGGCAAAGTGCGCGGCGTAATGGTCCAGTCTTTCGCGGGGCCGGATGCCGTGGGGGTAGAGCACGCCGTGCCAGTGGTCGTAGCTCCACCCCGACGTGCCGATGTGTGCTGGTGCCATGCCTGGAATGCGATGCTGGAAGCCTCCGCGCCCCCGCGCGACGCTAAACTAAAAAACGGCAAGGTCGTGCGGATGCCCTCCGGCACGGCAGGCGGCGATGGCGGGATATGGTACTTTGGCGCCTGCCATCGCTCCATCTCCCTGACCCACATGACGTTTCCACATCCGCGCCGCGCCGCGTTTTCAGCCTTTCTGCCGGGCTTCGCCCTGGCGCTTGCCGTGCTGTGCGCGCCCGCCGCCCGCGCCCAGACCAGTCCGTTCGTGCAGGTCGAGGACGGCCACTTCGTGCTCGACGGGCAGCCGTACTACTACGCGGGCGCCAACTTCTGGTACGGGATGAACCTGGGCGCCGACGCCGCCGGCGGCGACCCGGCCCGGCTGACGCGCGAACTCGACGCCCTCGCCGGCCTCGGCCTCACCAACCTGCGCGTGATGGCCGCCACGGAAGGCCCCGACACGGCGCCCTTCCGCGTCCGCCCGTCGGCGCAGCCCGCACCCGGCATCTACAACGAGGCGGTGCTCCGGGGGCTGGACAGGCTGCTGGCCGAGATGGGCCGGCGCGGCATGAAGGCTGTGCTGGTGCTCAACAACTTTTTCCAGTGGAGCGGCGGCATGGCGCAGTACGTGTCGTGGGCCACGGGCACGCCCATCCCGTATCCCAACCCCGCGCAGGGCGGGCCGTCGTGGGACGATTTCCAGAACTACTCGGCCCAGTTTTACGCCAATGCCGAGGCGCAGCGCCTTTTCCGCGACTACGTGTCCCAGCTCGTCCAGCGCACCAACCACGTGACGGGCACGCGCTACCGCGACGACCCGACCATCATGGCGTGGCAGCTTTCCAACGAGCCGCGCGGCTTTGCCTTTTCCGAGCAGTACGTGGCGTGGGTGGAAGAAGCGGCGGGCTTTATCCAGCGCCTCGACCCCAACCACCTCGTCTCGCTGGGCGGCGAGGGCAAGCTGATTCCCGCCAATGGCACCCAGTTCAGGCGCGTCGCCCGGCTGCCCGCCCTCGACTACCTGACGGCCCACATCTGGATCGAGAACTGGGGCTGGTTCGATCCGCAGGCGCCCGACTCCACGTTTGCCCCCGCCGTCGGGCAGGCGATGGGTTACCTCGCCGACCACGTCAGCCTGGCGCGCGAGGTGGGCAAGCCGCTCGTGCTCGAAGAGTTCGGCGCCCCCCGCGACGGCGGCGCCTTCGAGGCGTCGGCGGGCACGCGCTACCGCGATGCGTACTACACCATCGTCCTTGAAGCCCTCTACAAGCTGGCCGCCGAGGGCAACGCCGTGGGCGGCAGCAACGTGTGGTCGTGGGCGGGATCGGGGCAGGCGGCGCACCCGGGGCAGCCGTGGCAGCCCGGCGAACCCTTTACCGGCGACCCGCCGCACGAGCAGCAGGGCTGGTACTCCATCTACGACGCCGACGCGAGCACCCAGTCCATTCTGGCGCGCTATGCCCGGCGCATGGCCGCCCTGGGCCAGCCCGCCCCGTGAACACGACCCTCATCCCACGCCTCAGCGCCGGGCTGCTGTTCGCGGGCGGCGCCGGGCTGCTGTTTGCCGCCGACGCCCTCGTGCCCTTTTTCGCGCCCACTTTCCCGCGTGGCGCGGCGTGGCTGGGGCAACTGCTGGGCGCGGCGTGGCTGGGCGTGGCCGCCCTCAACTGGTTGCAGCGCGGCGCGCGGCTGGGCGGCATCTACGGGCGCCCCGTCGTCTTCGCCAACCTGACGCTGTATTTCGTGACGGCCCTCGTGCTGGCGCGCGCGGGCGTGGCGGGCGCGGGGCGGGGCGTGTGGATGGCGGCGGTGCCGGCGGCGGCGATGGCCGTTGCCTACGGCCTGCTCCTCTTTCGCGGTCCGTTCGGGCTGCCGCCCCAATCGCCCCAGCCCCCACTGCCATGATTCTCGTCACCGGCGCGACAGGCAACATCGGTCAGGCCGTGGCCGCAGGGCTGGCGGAAAAGGGCGTGCCCTTCCGCGTCGGCGTGCGGCGCCCCGCGTCGTGGACAGGAGGCGGCGAGGCCGTCGCCTTCGACTTTCTCGACCCGGCCACCTACCGCGCCGCCGTGGCCGGCTGCCGGGCACTTTTCCTGCTGCGCCCGCCCGCCATCGCCAACACCCGCGACACGCTCAACCGCTTTGTTGACGTGGCGCGCGGCGAGGGCGTGGCGCAGGTCGTGTTCGTGTCCGTCGCCGGCGCGGGCAGCAACCCCATCGTGCCGCACCACGCCGTCGAAACGCACCTGCAACAGGAGGGCGGGGGCTGGACGATTCTCCGCCCCGGCTTTTTCGCGCAGAACCTGGGCGACGCCTACCGCGACGACATCCGGCAGGACAACCGGCTGTACGTGCCCGCCGGGCAGGGCCGCGCCGCCTTCGTGGACGTGCGCGACGTGGCCGAGGTGGCCGTCGAGGCGCTCGTCCACCCCGACTCCCACCGGGGGCAGACGTACACCCTGACAGGCCCCGAAGCCCGCTCTTTCGCCGACGCCGCCCGCATCCTGACGGACGTGCTTGGCCGCCCCATTGGGTACGTGCCGGCCAGCATCCCCGGCTACGTGTTGCACCTGCTGCGGCGCCGGGGGCTGCCCCTCGCCCAGGCACTGGTGCAAACGGTGCTGCACGTGGGCCTGCGCTTTGGCCAGGCCGAGGCCGTGGACCCGACGCTGGCCCGCCTGCTGGGCCACCCGCCCCGCACACTGCGCGACTACGCGCGCGACCACGCGGCGCTGTGGGGGTGAGGTGGTGGGGTCGTGGGGTGGCGAGGTGGTGGGTGAAGCGCAGTGGCAACGCCGAGGGCGGGGGCCT
>CBDUCD010000326.1:0-3476 GCA_965365535.1 uncultured Rhodothermales bacterium
TCGAGGCCGGCGCGCAGGCCCACGCCCACGCGGGGCGACTGCGCAGTTGCCGGCAGCGCGAAGGCGGCAGCAAAGGCCATCAGCAGAAAGGGGCGCATGGGCGTGTCTGGTAAAGTGCAGGTCGAAATCTCGGCAGCGGGAAGCCCGTTGGCAAGGGCGATTGCGCCGCCCTGCCGGGTGGCAGCGCGCGGGCGCGGTGGCGTATTCTTGCGCTTTCTGCTCCAGCCCCTCGCGCCCATGCCTGCCCATCGCCATCTGCTGCACCCCCTCGCCGCCCTCGCCCTGATCGCGCTGCTCGCGCCATCCAACCTGTTCGCGCAGACGCCGGAAACGGTGTACGACGTGTCGTGGCCAGACGCGGCGCAGCACGAAACCGAGGTCGCCGTCACCTTTGCGGGCCTCGAAAAGGGCAGGCCGCTCGACGTGGAGATGAGCCGCGCCTCGCCGGGGCGCTACGCCCTCCACGAGTTCGCCAAAAACGTGTACCGCGTGGCGGCGACGGATGGCACGGGGCAGCCGCTACGGGCCGAGCAGACCGCGCCCAGCGCGTGGCGCATCGCCGGCCACGACGGCACCGTCCGGCTGACGTACACGCTTTATGCCAACCACGCCGACGGCACGTACGCGGGCGTTGACCTCTCGCACGCGCACTACAACATGCCTGCCGCCTTCATGTACGCCGACGGCCTGGAAAGCCGGCCCGTCCGAATCACCTTCCACCCCCTCGCGGGCTGGAAAATTGCGACCCAGCTCGTGCCCACCGCCGACCCCCACACGTTCACGGCGCCCGACCTCCAGTATTTCATGGACTCGCCCGTCGAGCTGAGCGACCACACGCTTATCACGTGGGAGATGGCGCCGGGCGCCGCGTACCGCATGGCGCTCCACCACACCGGCACGCCCGACGAGGCCGAGGCGTACGCCCGGATGGCCCGCCAGGTCATTGCCGAGGAAGCCGCCGTGTTTGGCGCCTACCCGCGCTTCGATTACGGCACGTACACCTTTCTCGCCGACTACCTGCCGTGGGTTTTTGGCGATGGCATGGAGCACCGCAACTCGACGATTCTGACCAGCACGGGCAGCCTCGCGGGCGAGGGCGCGCAGCGCCTGCTGGGCACGCTTGCCCACGAGCATTTCCACGCCTGGAACATGGAGCGCCTGCGCGACGCCGCCCTCGAACCCTTCCAGTTGGGCCGCGCCAACATGTCGGAAAACCTGTGGTTCGGCGAGGGTTTTACGAGTTACTACGACGGCCTCGTGCGCGTGCGCGCCGGCATCCTGCCCCTCGACGCGTACGCCGCCGACCTGGCGGGCACGCTGGGCGCCGTGCTCACGTCGCCCGCCCGCGCCTTTCGCGGCCCCGCCGACATGAGCCGCATGGCGCCTTTCGTGGACGCCGCCGCCGCCATTGACGAGACGAACTATGGCAACACGTTCGTGTCCTACTACACCTGGGGCGAGGCGCTGGGGCTGGGCCTCGACCTGCTCTTGCGCAGTCGCTACGGCGCCACCCTCGACGATTACATGCGGGCGATGTGGACGCAGTTTGGCAGCCACCAGCACGCCACGACGCCTGCGCGCCCCTACACCCGCGCCGACCTGGAACGGGTGCTGGGCGAGGTGGCGGGCGACAGCGCCTTTGCCGCCGGCTTTTTCGCCCGCTACGTGGAAAAGGGCGACGTGCTCGACTACGCCGCCCTCCTCGCCCCCGCCGGCCTCGTGCTGCGGCCCGCGCATCCCGACGCGGGCGTGCTGGGCGCCCTGGCGCTGCTGCCCGACACCGCCGGGGCGCGCGTCGCCCGGCCCGTGCCGGCGGGCAGCGCCGCCGCCCGCGCCGGCATCGCCTCGGGCAGCCGGCTCGTCAGCGTCGCGGGCCGGCCCATACCGTCGCCGCAGGCGCTTGCCGAGGCGCTGCGGGGCAAAGCGCCCGGCGAAACCGTCGAAGTCGTTTTCGAGCAGCGCGGCACGCGCCGGACGGCCTCCGTCGCCCTCGACGCCGACCCTCAACTCGAACTCGTGACGGCTGAGCAGGCGGGCCGGCCCGTCACCGACGCCATCCGGGCCTTCCGCGCGGCGTGGCTCGGCTCGAAAGCCGGCAGCCGCTGAGGGGCCACGTTTCGCAACACCGTTGCGCCCCGGCCGGGCGCGGCGCGCTAAACTTCTCCTCCCTCAAAACCCCACGACCATGCGCTGGAATGGAGCCCGCCGCAGCAGCAACATCGAAGACCGCCGCGGCATGTCGGGCGGGCGCCTCGCCGTTGGCGGCGGCATCGGCACCCTCCTCATCGTGCTGATCGCCTCGTTTCTGGGCGTAGATCCAGGTCAGATTCTGCCCCAGGGCGGCGCGCCGCAGGCGGGCGTCGAAGCGGGTGGCCCCGTCCAGGAATCGAGCCGCGAGGCCGAGATCAACCAGACCGTCGGCTACGTCCTGAGCGACACCGAGCAGACGTGGAGCGAGATTTTCCGCGCCTCGGGCTACCAGTACCGCGCGCCGACGCTCGTGCTGTACCGCGGCGGCACCCAGGCCGGCTGCGGCTACGCCCAGTCCGCCGTCGGGCCGTTCTACTGCCCCGCCGACCAGAAGCTGTACATTGACCTGGGTTTTTTCGACGACCTCGCCACCCGTTTCGGCGCGCCCGGCGACTTTGCCCAGGCGTACGTCGTCGCGCACGAGGTGGGGCACCACGTCCAGAACCTCGTCGGGCTGGCCGACCAGGTGCGGCAGGCCCAGCAGCGCGCCGGTCAGGCCGGCGCCAACGCGCTGTCGGTGCGGATGGAACTCCAGGCGGACTGCTACGCGGGCGTGTGGGCCTACCACGCCGCAACCGAGCGCAACCGGCTGGAGGAGGGCGAGGTAGCCGAAGGGCTGCGCGCCGCCGCCGCCGTGGGCGACGATGCCCTCCAGCGGCAGGCGCAAGGCTACGTCGTGCCCGAGTCGTTCACGCACGGCACGTCCGAGCAGCGCCAGCAGTGGTTTATGCGGGGCTTCCAGACGGGCGACGAAGACCAGTGCGACACCTTCGCGGGCGCGCTGCGCTGACGGCGGCGGCAACCCCGCCGCCGCGTTCGGGGTTGGGGGCGCGAGTTTCCAAACCCATTGCCCATGAACCCCATCCAGCCCGCCCTCGACTGGCAGCCCGCCGGCACCTTTTCCGAAATCCGCTACGACAAGGCCGAGGGCATCGCCAAAATCACCATCAACCGGCCCGAAAAGCGCAACGCCTTCACGCCCACGACGGTCAAGGAGATGATCCGCGCCCTCGACGACGCGCGCGACGACGTGGAGGTCGGCGTGGTCATCCTGACGGGCGAGGGGCCGGACGCCTTCTGCTCGGGCGGCGACCAGACCGTCCGCGGCGACGCGGGCTACCGCGAAAAAGGGACGGGCATGGAGCGCCTCAACGTGCTCGACTTCCAGCGCCAGATCCGCTCGTGCCCCAAGCCCGTCGTGGCCATGGTGGCCGGCTGGGCCGTGG
>CBDUCD010000327.1:0-3466 GCA_965365535.1 uncultured Rhodothermales bacterium
TCCTGTACTCACCACCTCGTTTTCGCATGGACACCCCGCTCACCCGCGACCAGCTGCTCGGCCACTGGCTCGGCCACCGCCGCCTCACCCGCCGCCTCATCGAGGCGTTTCCCGACGACGCGGCGTTTACCTCGTTCTCGGTTGGCGGGATGCGGCCCTTTGCCGCGCTCGTCAACGAGTTTCTCAAGACGGGCGTGCCCACGCTCCGGGGCATCGTGTCGGGCGAGTGGCCCCACGATGCGCAAAGCCCGCCCGCCACGCGCGCCGAAGCGCTGGCCCGCTGGGACGCCGCCACCGCCGAAATCGAGGCGCTGTGGCCGCAGATTCCCGAGGGCCGCTTTGGGGAGACCGCCACGGCCTTCGGGCAGTGGACGATGCCCGTCTGGAGCCTGCTGTTCTACGTCATCGACAACGAAATCCACCACCGCGGGCAGGGCTACGTGTACCTGCGCGCACTCGGCGCCGAGCCCCCGCCGTTCCCCGACCGAAGCTGAGGTGGGGGCGGAGAGGTCGCCCTGAAACCGGTCTATGGGCTGCGCTTGCAGCCCGCGCGAACGCGAAGGCCCATCCGTTCGTACGTTGCGCCCTTCCGCAACCCTTTGCCATGAAACGACTGCTTCTCCTGACGCTCCTGCTCGCGGGCGCGCTGCCGGCCACCGCGCAGACGGACACGCTGCGCGTGCCCTACACCCGCTTTACCCTCGACAACGGCCTCGAAGTCGTCCTCCACCGCGACGCCTCGACGCCGTTCGTGAGCGTCAACACGTGGTACCACGTGGGGTCGGCGCGCGAAAAGCCGGGGCGCACCGGCTTTGCCCACCTGTTCGAGCACCTCATGTTCGAGGGCTCGGGCCACGTGCCCGAAGGCGCCATTGACGAGTGGATCGAAGAAGCCGGCGGCAACACGAATGGCTCGACGACGGAAGACCGCACCAACTACTACGTGGACGCGGCCTCGAACGCCCTCGAACTCGCCCTCTACCTCGACGCCGACCGCATGGCGACGCTGCTCGACGCGATGTCGCCCGAGGCCGTGGACGGGCAGCGCGACGTCGTCAAAAACGAGCGGCGGCAGTCGTACGAAAACCGCCCGTACGGCCTCGCCTTCCCCATTCTCGGGCAGTACCTCTATCCCGCCGGCCACCCGTACCACTGGCCCGTCATCGGTTCGATGGCCGACCTGTCGGCGGCCTCTTACGAGGACGTGACGGAGTTTTTCAGGACGTACTACGTGCCCAACAACGCGAGCCTCGTCGTGGCCGGCGACATTGACGTGGACGAGACGCGGCGCCTGGTCGAGAAGTGGTACGGCGGCATCCCGCGCGGCCCGGCTGCCGTGCCGCAGACGCCGGCGCCCGCCCGGCTGGAGGCCGAGACGCGCCTCGTGCTCGAAGACCGCGTGCAGCTTCCGCGCCTCTACCTCGCCTGGCACACGCCCGCCGCCTACCAGCCCGGCGACGCCGAGATGCAGGTGGTGGCCGGCCTGCTCGCCGGCGGCAAAAACAGCCGCCTCTACCGCCGCCTCGTGTACGAAATGCAAGTCGCGCAGGACGTGGGCGCCTTCCAGAGCAGCGGCGCGCTGGGAGGGGTGTTTTACGTCATGGCCACGGCCCGCCCCGGCCACACGGCGGGCGAGTTGCAAGCCGTGATTGACGAGGAAATCGAAAAGCTCAAAACCACGCCGCCCTCGGCCCGCGAGCTGGCGCGCGAGGTGAACGGCATCGAGTCGGGCTTCCTGTTCGGGCTCGAGCGCGTGGGCGGCTTCGGCGGCAAGGCCGACGCCCTCAACGGCTACCTCGTCAACACGGGCAACCCGGACTATTTCGCCGAAGACCTGGCCCGCTTCCGCGCCCTCACCCCCGACGACCTCTCGGCGATGGCGACGACGTGGCTGCGCGCCGACCGCCGCGTGGTGCTCAGCGTCGTGCCCGAGGGGCAGGCCGGGGCGCTCGCCCTCGCCGGCTCCACGCCCGCCGTCAACGAATACTGATTTCCCTTTCAGGATATGCGACGTTTCCAGCTTTCTGGCTTTGCGGTCTTTGCGGCCACCCTCGTCATTGCCCACGCGCTGCACGCCCAGCCCGCCGACCGGGCGCAGCGCCCCGCCATCGGGCCACCGCCCGCGCTCGTGCTGCCGCCGCTCCAGCAGTTCACGCTCGGCAACGGCCTGACCGTGCTGCTCATGGAAAAACACGAGGTGCCCGTCGTGGACGTGCGCTTCGTGACGCGCGCCGGCTCGGTCAATGACCCCGGCGGCGCCGCTGGCCTCGCCAGCCTGACGGCCGACCTGATGGACGAGGGCGCTGGCCCGTACTCGGCCCTCGAACTCGCCGACGCCCTCGACTTTCTGGGCGCCCGCCTCACGACCGACGCGGGCTACCACTCGACCGAAGTCCACCTTGCCACGCCCCTTTCCAAGCTCGACGCCGCCCTGCCGCTCATGGCCGACGTGGTGCTGCGCCCGACGTTTGCCGACAGCGAGGTGGCACGCCTCAAAGCCCTGCGCCTGACAGGCTTCACCCAGCAGCGCGACGAGCCGCGCGCCCTCGCGGCCCTCGCCTTCGACCGCGCCCTTTATGGCGCCGACCATCCGTACGGACGCGCCACGGACGGCGACTCGGCGGGCATCGCCGCGCTGGGCCGCGCCGACGTGCAGCGGTTCTACCAGGCGCACTTCGCGCCTGCCCAAAGCGCCCTCATCGTGGTGGGCGACGTGTCGCGCGCCGACGTGGAAGCCCGCCTGAACGCCCTTTTCGGCGGCTGGACGGCAGCGGCATCGGCAGCGCCCGCCCCGGTGCCCGCGCCCCGGCAGGTGGCGCGGACGCGGGTGATCCTCGTGGACAAGCCCGGCGCGGCGCAGTCCGTCGTCCGCATCGGGCGCATCGGCGCGGCGCAGGGATCGCCCGACACGTACACGCTCGAAGTGCTCAACACCCTCCTGGGCGGCTCTTTCACGTCGCGCCTCAACCAGAACCTGCGCGAGCGTAACGGCTACACGTACGGCGCCGGCTCCTCGTTCGACCTGCGCCCCGTAGCTGGCCCGTTCACCGCCTCAGCCGACGTGCAGACGGCGGTCACGGGGCCGGCGCTCCAGGAGTTTTTCAACGAGTTTCGCGCCATCGGCGTGCCCGTCGAGGAGGCCGAACTGGCCCGCGCCCGCAGCTACCGCGCGCTTTCGTTTCCGCGCCCCTTTGCCACGGCGGGCGGCACGTCGGCCATGCTGAGCCGGATGTGGATGGACGGCCTGACGCCGGACTATTTCACGGGCTTTACCGGGCGCGTGATGGGCGTCTCGCCGCGCGATTTCCAGCAGGCCGCCCGCCGCTACGTCGATCCCAAGCAACTCGTCGTCGTGGTCGTGGGCGACCGCGCCACCATCGAGAAGGACGTGCGGGCGCTGAAGCTGGGGCCCGTCGAGGTGCTGACGGTGGACGACGTGATGCGCGGCCCACGATGAGGCGCACGC
>CBDUCD010000328.1:0-3457 GCA_965365535.1 uncultured Rhodothermales bacterium
ACCGCCAACCCGAGCGAAAAAGCCGCGAGGGTTGCGCGGCGCGGCCCGGCGGCGGTAGATTCGGCGCCATGATTACGCACCCGCACACGACCGGTCGGCAGAACTGGTGGCCCGCGCCTCCGGCAGCGGCCCTGTGCGGCGGGTGCTGACCCGCGTTTCTGCACGTCTTGTAGCCCGCTGCCCCCTGTGGACAGCGGGCTTTCTCTTTTTACGATGACCTACTCGCAGCTTCTCGAAACCGTCCAGCAGCACCGCGATGCGGGCGCCCGGCGCATTCTCGTGCCCCTGGCCCGCCGCGTGGGCGCCGACCTGCTCACGCCCGTGTCGGCGTTTCTGGCGCTGCGCGAGGGCGCCGCGTTTCCGTTTCTGCTCGAAAGCGTCGAGGGCGGCGAACGCGTGGCGCGCTACTCGTTTCTGGGGCGCAACCCGTACCGGCGCGTCGAGGCGCGGGGCCGCGTGGTGCGCATCATCGAGGGCGACGGGGAAACGACGACCGACGCCTCCGTTTTCGACGTGCTCAAAGGCTTTCTGACCTCGCACGTCGAGGTGCTCCGCCCCGACCTGCCGCGCCTGACGGGCGGCGCCGTCGGCTTTCTGGGCTACGACGCCGTCCGCGTCGTCGAGCACCTGCCCCACCCGCCGCCCGACGACCTGGGCCTGCCCGACGCGCTCTGGTGCTTTTACAAAACCGCCGTCGCCTTCGACCACGTGCGGCACCAGATGGTGCTCATGGCCCACCTGTTCGTCGAGCCCCACACCGACCTCCGGGCCGCCTACGACGCCGCCCAGGCCGACCTCGACGCCCTCGCCCGCGACCTGGCGACGCCTCCTGCCCACCCGCCCGCGCCCGTCGCGCTCGCCACTGCCGAGGCCACGTCCAACGTGACGCCCGGCGCCTTTCACGCCGCCGTCGAAACGGCGCGGCAGCACATCTACGAGGGCGACATTTTCCAGGTGGTGCTGTCGCAGCGCTTCGAGATGCCGTTCACCGGCGACCCCTTCAACCTGTACCGGGCGCTGCGGCAGGTGAACCCGTCGCCCTACCTGTTTTTCCTCGACCTGGGCAGCTTCCAGATTGCCGGCTCGTCGCCCGAAACGCTTGTGCGCGTCGAAGGGGGCGAGGCCGAATTGCTGCCCATCGCGGGCACGCGCCGCCGGGGCGCCACGCCCGACGAGGACGCCGCCCTCGAAACCGAACTCGTCGCCGACGCGAAAGAGCGCGCCGAGCACCTGATGCTCGTGGACCTGGGCCGCAACGACCTGGGGCGCGTGTCGCAGTATGGTTCGGTGGAGGTGGCGCGCTACGCCCGCGTCGAGCGGTATTCGCACGTGATGCACCTCGTCTCGTCCGTGCGGTCGAAGGTGCGGCCCGAACTGCACGCGACGGACGTGCTGGCGGCGTGCTTTCCCGCCGGCACCCTCAGCGGCGCCCCGAAGGTGCGGGCGATGGAACTCATAGACCAGCTCGAAACGTCGCGGCGGGGGCTGTATGGCGGCGCCGTGGGCTACTTCGACTTTTCGGGCAACATGGACACGTGCATCGCCATCCGCACGATGCTCGTGCGCGACGGGCGCATTCTGATGCAGGCGGGCGCCGGCATCGTGTCCGACTCGCACCCCGAGGCCGAGTACGCCGAAACCGTCAGCAAGGCGGGGGCGCTGCGCGAGGCCATCCGCGTGGCCGCCGCCGCGCTGTTGTAGCTGAACCAGACCTGCACCCGCATCGTTTTGCCGCCGCCTCTGCCCATCGCCCCTCGAACCTCCAATCTCCCACCGCTAACCCCCAACCCCCATGTCCATTCTCGATACCGTACTCAACAAGGGCGGCGCGGGCGTGTCGCTCAGCCGCCAGGAAACCATCGAAGCGCTCGACCCCTTGCTGCGCCAGCACCACCGGCTCAACAGCCTGTACCGGCAGGCCCTCGTGCAACTGCCCGTGGGCAGCGAGATGGCCCTCAAGCTGGACGAGGCGCTGCGCGTGGCCCGCATGGACGTGGGCAAGCTGGCCGAGTGCGTGCTGAGCGCGGGCGGCATCCCCTACAGCGGCACCGACCTCGACCCGACGGCGGCGCCGCTGCCTGGCGGCAACGCCCTGTTCCGCCACCTCGCCGACGCCGAGCGCGACCTGCGCGACGAGACGGACAAGCAGCTCGCGCGCGACCACCAGATCCGCACGCACGCCATTCTGGGGAATGTGGCCGCGCACAGCCGCGAGCGCCTCGCCCTCGCCGAGCGCGCCGCGCAGAAGCCCCTCGACCGGTGATGAGGCAGCACTCCCCCGCGCCCGTCGTCGTGTCGGGCATCCAGCCGTCGGGCACGCTCCACCTGGGCAACTATTTCGGCGCGCTGCGGCAGCACCTGGCCCTGCACACGGCCCACGAGGCCTACTACTTTATCGTCAACTACCACGCCCTCACGAGTCTGCGCGACCCGGCTGCGCTGCGCCGCTACACGATTGACGTGGCGCTCGACTACCTCGCCCTGGGTTTCGACCCGCGGCGCGCCAGCCTGTTCGTGCAGAGCGACGTGCCCGAGGTAACCGAGCTGGCGTGGATTTTCTATACGCTCACGCCCGTCTCCCACCTCGAAAAAGGCGTCGCCTACAAGGACAAAATCGCCCAGGGGCTCGCGCCCAACGCCGGCCTGCTCAACTACCCCGTCCTCCAGGCCGCCGACATCCTCGTCTATGGCGGCACGCTCGTGCCCGTGGGCGCCGACCAGAAGCAGCACATCGAGCTGACGCGCGACACGGCGATGCGCTTCAACGCGGCGTTTTGCCCCGAGGACGCGCCCCTGTTTGCCCTGCCCGAGCCCTACATCCTCGACGACGTGGCCGTGGTGCCGGGCCTCGACGGGCGCAAAATGTCGAAAAGCTACGGCAACACCATCGGGCTGTTCGAGGAAGGGAAGGCCCTCAAAAGCCGCGTGATGGGCATCGTGACGGATTCGACGCCGCTCGAAGCGCCCAAAAACCCCGACACCGACAACGTCTTTGCCCTCGTCAAACTTTTTGCCACGCCCGACGAGCGCGCCCGCATTGCCGACGCCTACCGCGCGGGCGGATATGGCTACGGCCACGCCAAAAAAGAACTGCTCGCCATGATCGACCGCCACTTCGGGCCGTTCCGCGAAAAGCGCCGCGAACTCGCCGCCCGTCCCGACGACGTGATGGACGTGCTGCGCGACGGCGCCCGCCGCGCCCGCGCCCGCGCCGCCGCCACGATGGCGCGCGTCCGCGACGCCGTGGGCCTCGTCACCACCACCCGAACAGAAGGGCCGTAACACGCTGCGCCCCAGCGTTTTGCCCGTGGGTAATGGGGGCGGAAGCGCCCTCGCGCACGAGGCACAGGGCGCAATGAATCGCGCCCCTACGCGACACTCGACCTTCGACACCCGACACGCCCGTGATTCTCGTCATCGACAACTTCGACTCGTTCACCTACAACCTGGTGCACCT
>CBDUCD010000329.1:0-3441 GCA_965365535.1 uncultured Rhodothermales bacterium
GCCCGCGCCGATAGCCCTGCCGCCGCCCGCGCCGTTTCAACCGGTGTCCCTCAAAAGCACTTTCCGCCCGCCCGGCGAGGCGCCTGCCCGGAAGCTCAGGCGCGCCTTTGACCGCGCCCGCGAAATCAACCGCAGCAGCGTGGGCGCCAGCCCCATCGCCCTCTACATAGACGCGCTCGTGTGGGCGTCCCGGCGGCCTGCCGAGCACATGATGGCCCATTACGGCCTGCCCTTCGGCAGCAGGCTCGCCTTCTGCGACGCCCTGGCCACCGCGCGTTTGCCGCGCCTGCCGGGCTGGGAGCGCGTGCTGGGCGGCCTGCTGGTGGTCGCCCTTACCGCCCTCGTCGCCTGGGGCGGCTACCGCGCCCTTGTGTGGTCGGGCGAGTGGGGCGTGTACGCCCTCGTGATGCTGGCCGTGTGGACGGCCCTCAGCTACGCCGAGTAGCCTCGCCGGCAGCAGAGGATGGGCAGCCGGCGGCTAAAAGAATTACCTTGAAGCCCCGTCAGCCAACGCCCCTGCATGATCACCCGTGAAGTCACCGTCCGCAACCGCGCCGGCATCCACACCCGTCCCGCCTCGATGATCGTCCGGACGGCGGCGCGCTTCAAGTCCGATTTTTACATCCAGAAAGACGGCTACGAGATCAACGGCAAAAGCATCATCGGCGTGATGACGCTGGCCGCCGACCAGGGTTCGGTGCTGACGCTCGTGATTGACGGGCCCGACGAGGAGCAGGCGTTCGAGGCCCTCGCGGGGCTTTTCCAGGAAGGTTTCGGCGAAGTGCTGTGAGCGCGCCGATGGAACCGCGCCCCGCTACCGGCAGCCTGGCACGTGGCGAGCAGGTGCTCCACGGCACCCCCGTCTCGCCCGGCGTGGTGCTGGCGCCCGTGTTCGCCTACGCCCGCCCCGAACTCGAAGCCGAACTGCACGAGGTACCCCCCGAGCAGCGCGACGACGAGCGGGCGCGCTTCGAGGCCGCCGTCCACAAGGCCGAGCGCGACCTGGCCAAAATCGCCGCCCTCGCCCGCGAAAAAGTGGGCGACGACAGCGCCGAGGTGTTCGAGGCCCACGCCCTCATGCTGCGCGACGAGTCGCTCTACGGCGCCGTCGTGGACGCCATCCGGCGCGGCGTCAACGCCGAGGCGGGCGTCCACGACGTGCTCAGCCGCCACCGGCAGCTGCTGCGCGCCTCCGACAACGAGTACCTGCGCGAGCGCGCCGACGACCTGGCCGACCTGGAGCAGCGCCTGCTCGTCCACCTCCGCCGGGGCAAGCTGCTCTCGGTCGTGGACGAAGGCAGCGTCATCGTCTCCAACAGCCTCACCGCCGCCGACGTGGTGCTGTTTGCGCGGCGCGGCATTGCCGGCATCGCCATGCAGTACGGCGGCGCCACGTCGCACGTGTCCATCATGGCCCGCGCCCTCGGCCTGCCCGCCGTCGTGGGCATCCGCGACCTCGACGAAGCCGCCCGGCACGGCGACCTGATGGTGCTCGACGGCGTGCGGGGCACCCTCATCCTGCGCCCGACCGAGGAGACGCTCCAGTTCTACCGGGATCGCAAGGCGCGCTACGAAAAGCTCGTCACCGAGCAGCTCAAGGTCGTCCCGCTCCCGTCCGAAACCCTCGACGGGCGCCGGGTGATGCTGCGCGCCAACCTGGAGTTCGAGGAGGAGCTGGGCCTGCTGGCGCACTACGGCGCCCACGGCATCGGGCTGTTCCGCACCGAGATCCTCGTCCTCATGCGGCGCCGGTTGCAGGTGACCGAAGAGGAGCAGTACCGCATCTACCGCTCCATCGCCGAGCGGGCGGGCGAGGGGGGCGTCACGTTTCGCGTGCTCGACCTGGGCGGCGACAAGATGCTGCCGCTTGGCAACCGCGAGCAAAACCCGTTTCTGGGCTGGCGTGGCCTGCGCGTGCTGCTCGACAAGCCCGACCTGCTCGTGCCCCAGCTACGCGCCATTTTGCGCGCCGCCGTACACGGGCAGGCCCGGATGCTTTTGCCCATGGTGACGGGCGTGAGCGAAGTCGTCCGCTTCAAGGAGATCTTCGAGGCTACGTGCGCCGAACTCGCCGCCGAGGGCGCCGCGTTTAACCCCGACGTGCCCCTCGGCATCATGGTCGAGGTGCCCGCCGTGGCCCTCGTGGCCGAGCGCTTTGCCGAGCACGTGGACTTTTTCTCCATCGGCACGAACGACCTGACGCAGTACACGCTTGCCGTGGACCGGGGCAACGACCTCGTGGGCCACCTTTTCGACGAGTTCCACCCCGCCGTGCTCCACCTCATCCACCGCACCATCGAGGTGGGGCACCGCAACGGGCTGACGGTGAGCTTGTGCGGCGAGATGGCCGCCAACCCGCTTGCCACGCCCATCCTTCTGGGGCTGGGGCTGGACGAGTTCAGCCTCTCGCCCATCTACCTGCCCGAAGTCAAGCAGATCATCCGGGGGGTGCGCATGGAGGAGGCGCGGCGCCTGGCCGAGCGCTGCCTGGCCGCGCCCACGTCCGAGGTGGTGCGGTGCCTGGCCGAAAGCTGGCTCGAGGAGCGCGACTGCACGCTTTCGACGACGCTCAACGGGGGCGAGGGCAGGGGAAACTGACCCGTGCCGGCGCCGGGGCGTTGCTATTTTCCACGTCCCTGATTTTAGAGGGCTTGAGGGCCGCGCGCCCCGGCCCTGCTGGAGTTCCGCCGCCCTGCCGCCCATGCCCCCCACCGTCCGCTGCCTGCTGCTGTCCGCGTGCCTGCTGGGCGCTGCCGCCGCGCCCGCCGCCGCCCAGTACGGCTACTATTTCGGGCGCAACAAGGTGCAGTACGAAAACTTCGAGTGGCAGGTGCTCAAAACCGCCCACTTCGACGTGTACTACTACCCGGCGATGCGCGAACTCGCCGAGATGGGCGCCGCGTGGGCCGAGGCGCAGTACGCTGAACTCGAAAACCGCTTCGGCACGTCGCTTTACGGGCGCACGCCGCTCATCTTCTACGCCTCCAACATCCACTTCAAGCAGACCAACATCACGCCCGGCTTCATCCCCGACGGCGTGGGCGGCTTTTTCGAGTTTCTCAAGGGGCGCGTCGTCATCCCCGCCAACGGCAACCTGACGCAGTTCCGCCGCGTCATCCGCCACGAACTCGTGCACGTGTTCACGTGGGCCAAAACCACGCGCGTGCTCTACGACCACCGCATCCCGCCCGACCGGTTTCTGCCGCTCTGGTTTACCGAGGGCATCGCCGAGTACTGGTCGGGCGGCGCCGACCACCAGCACGAGATGATGCTGCGCGACGCCCTCGCCAGCAACTACCTCGTGCCCCTCGAAAACATAGACCGCATTGCGGGCTCGTACCAGATGTACAAAGAGGGCGAGGCCATCTGCCGCTTTATCTCCGAAACGTACGGCGAGGAGCGCCTGCTCGACCTGATGGACAACGCCTGGCGCGACCGCGA
>CBDUCD010000330.1:0-3441 GCA_965365535.1 uncultured Rhodothermales bacterium
CCGGCTGGGCCTATGGCGAACACGATGTCGTTCTGGCGCGCCTGCTCGACGAGTTTGACCTGGTTGGGCGTCTTGGCCTTGACCATGCCGCCGCCGGGCGTGAACAGGATCACGTCGCGGGCGCCGTAGTGCGCCGGGCGCAGGCCGTCGCCCATCGAGGCAAGGGCGAGAACGGTTTCGATGTCGTTCTCGGTCAGGTTGCCGTTGCGGTTGAGCAGCAGGATGAGCTCGCCGATGACCTGCTCGATGCGTGTCAGGGCCTCGTCGGTACCCTTGAGGTAAACGCCGTTGCCGCGCGCGGTGATCTGCGTGTCGGGAAACGCCGCTTCGATCTTCCGCAGGTAGATGTCGTTGAAGCCGAAAAGGAGGAGCGGTTCGGCGTTTTCGATCTGGATGCGCTTTTCTGCCAAAAAGAATCCCTCGTGGTTGGCGGAAGGGCGGCGCCGCAGCACGTCCCCGCGTCTCTAAATCCCTGCCGCTGTGAAAAGGAAGTTGGTGCTTGAGTTTACGAAGATGAACGGCGCCGGCAACGACTTCGTCGTGCTCGACAACCGTTTTTACGCTTTCACCGACGCCGAGCTTTCAGCCCTGGCCCGCCGGCTGTGCCCGCGCCGGCAGTCGGTGGGCGCCGACGGCCTGCTGGCCCTCGCGCCCTCCACCGGCGACGGCGCCGACTACCGGATGCGCTACTTCAACGCCGACGGCTCGCGCGCCACCATGTGCGGCAACGGCGCCCGCTGCCTGGCCCGCTACGCGCGCGGCGCCGGCTTCGACCGGGACGAACTCGCGTTCGAGACCGACGCCGGCAGCTACCGCGCCCGCGTGCCGCCCGAGGGCGACGTGACGCTCCACCTGCCCGACGCCCGCGACCTGCGCCCGCATCCCCTCGGCGAAACCAGCGCGTGGTACGTGTGGACGGGCACGGAGCACGTCGTGACGTTTCCCGACGAACCCCTCGGCAGCCCGTCGCTGGACGTGCTCGCGCCCGCGCTGCGCCGCCACCCGTCGCTGGGTGCGGCGGGCGCGAACGTCAACTTCGCGCAGCCTGCCGGCGAGGGCGCGCTGCGGGTTCGCACGTTCGAGAAAGGCGTCGAAGGGTGGACGCTGGCCTGCGGCACGGGCGCCGTCGCCGCCGCGCTCGTAGCCGTCGAAACGGGCAGGGCGCGGTTTCCCGTCGCCGTCGAGATGCCGGGCGGCACGCTTGTCGTAGGCGGCACGCTTGTCGTGGGCGGCACGCGCGCGGCGGCGGGCGCGACGGCCCTCACCCTTACCGGCCCCGCCGAAAGCACCTTTCGCGGCTCGCTCGAACTGTAGCGGAGCGCGCACGAAAAAAGGCAGAGGCACCCGGTGGCGCCCCTGCCTTTTTCGTCAGGCTGGTGGGCTTCTGGCCTACTGCTCGACGCTGGCGCGGTTGTCCTGCACGTCGGCGCCTTCGCGCAGGCCCTGGAGCCACTGGCTGCGGATGCGGGCCTGCTTGCGCGTGAGCAGCTCGTTGCGGATGGCCTCGCGCTGCGCGTCGGTAAGTTCGCCGCCGCCCGCGCGGGCCGTCACGCGGGCCACGAAAGCCGCGTCGCGCCCTTCGACCACGCGCGTCGTCTGGCCCTGGGGCGTGGCAGCCACGGCGCCGGCGAGGCGGGGCTGCGGGCCGAAGCCGGGCACGAACGTGCTCTGCCCACTCGTGGTCATCACGGCGGGCGTGCCGTTCACACGCGCCGCCAGCCCGTCGAAGCCCTGCTGCACGCCCTCGCGCAGGCGCTGCACGGCAAGGGCCTTTTTCTTCTCGATCGTGGCCAGCGTCTTGACCGGCTCGCGCACCTCGTCGAGCGGCGTGTAGCCCTCGGGCGTCACGCTTTCCACGTGCAGCAGCACGAACTGGTCGTTGAGTTCGATGACGGGGCTGAAGTCGCCCGCGTCGGCGGTTTCGAGAAAGCGGCGCACGGCGCGGCTCGGCCCGATGCCCGGAAACTGGGTCTGGTCGGTCTGCATGGCCTGCGTCTGATAGACGAGGCCGGCGTCGCGCGCCTCGGTTTCGATCTGGTCGGCTTTTTTCTCCTCCTCGACGTAGTAGCGGAAGTCGTCGAGCTTGCGCTGCGCCGCCGTGAGGGTGCCCAGGTCGGCGCGGACGGGCGTGGTGTAGAGCGCCACGTTCATTTCCTTGCTGCTTTTGCCCGTCACTTCGAGCAGGTGCAGGCCAAAACCTGTCTCGAACGGCCCCACGATGCTGCCCACGGGGTTATTGAAGGCGGCCTCCTCGAAAGGCGCCACCATCATGCCCTTACCAAACCAGCCCAGGTCGCCGCCGCGCTGGGCGCTGCCGGGGTCCTGCGAAAGCTGGCGGGCCACGGCGCCAAAGTCGGCGCCGCCTTCGATCTGGGCTTTGGCCGCTTCGAGTTGCTGGCGGGCCGCCTGCCGCGCCGCCGCATTGCCTTCGGGCGCGCTGATGAGGATGTGGCGGGCGCGCACAAAGGGCGCCGTGCCCTCGCGCACGCCTTTCACCTTGGCGAGGTACGCCTTGCCGCCGTCGAAAATGGGACCGGCGACCTCGCCCACGACGGGGTTGGGCAGCAGGGCCGCCACCACGGCAGCCGGCAGCTCGGCGGGCGTGCGGTAGCCCGGCTGGTACGGCTCCTCGGAGGCCTGGTCGATGAGAAACGTCGAGTCGTTCTGGGCCTCGGCAAAGCGCGGCTTGAGGCGCACGAGGTCGTCGCGGATCAGCGTCGTGTCGGCGGCGGTGGGCTCTTTCGTGGCCGACACGATGGCGACGTTGAGGGTGCGGGCGCGCTTGTAGTCGTCGCGGTGGGCGTCGTAGTAGGCCTTCACGTCGCTGTCGGTCACCTGCACGTCGGCGTCGGGGATGGCGGCGTAGCGCAGCCCGACCACGTCGGCGGTCGTGGTGTTGCTGCGGCGCGCCCACTCGGCGGCGATTTCGGCGTCCGAGACGCGGGCAAGCGACTCGACGAGGCGCGACAGCTTGGCCTGCCGGCGCTCGGCGCGCATGTACTGCTCAAACTGGATCTGGTCGTTTTCGTACTCGGGCGCGTCGAGAAACGCCTGGAGCTGGGCGCGGTCCACGCCGCCCTGCCCGTCGGGGAAGTAGTTGCGCACAAGCGGGTGCGGGTTGGGGCCGGTAAACATGTCCACGACCTCCTGGTCGGTCACCTTCAGCCCCAGCTTGTCCATCTCGCGCTGGGCGAGCCGCTCGTTCACGATGGACTCGAAGGCCTGCTCGTCGGCCTGGTCGAGTTCCTGGGGGCCGGCGTCGGGGTTCTGGCGCGACACATTCGCGCGGAGCTGCTCGACGCGGGCGTTGTATTCTTCGTAGGGAATGCCCTCGCCGTCAACGGTGATGACGTTGAGCGCGCGCCGGTTTTGCAGCGCATCGAACATCTGCGTGTCCTGCAACATGAAGATGATGCCGAACGCGATGACGAGAATCCACAA
>CBDUCD010000331.1:0-3440 GCA_965365535.1 uncultured Rhodothermales bacterium
GCCGAAACGACGCCCAATGCCTGCTTCTCACCTGCTATCTCCTTACGCAATACGCACTACGCAACAGCGAGCGCAGCGAGCCCCTACGCCTCCGCCTCGACAAAGCGGCGCTGGAGCACCACGACGACGAGGATGATGAGCGCGAAAAAGAGGCCCAGCGCCGCCGCGTAGCCCATGTGGTTGAAATAGAACGCCTGGTTGTAGATGTACAGGAGGCCAGACAGCGTGCTGCTCAGCGGCCCGCCGCCCGTGAGCACGTACGGCTCGATGAAAAGCGAAAACCCGCCAATGGTCGAAAGCACCACGACGGTTACCAGCATCGGGTTGAGCATGGGCAGCGTCACGTAGCGCCAGCGCTGCCACGCCGTGGCGCCCTCGACGCGCGCGGCCTCGTAGAGCGACTCGGGGATGTTTTGCAGGCCCGCCAGAAACAGGATCACGTAAAGCCCCACGTTTTTCCACGTCGCCATGAGGGCGATGGAGGGCATGGCCCACTGCGGCGACACGAGCCACGGCACCCGGCTGCCGCCCAGCGCGACGAGCACGCCGTTGACGTAGCCCGAGTCGAAGGCGAAAAGCTGCTGGAACAGCAGCGTCACCACGACGCCCGAGACGACGACGGGCAGGAAGTACACCGTCCGGAAAAAGCCGCGCCCGGCGATGCGCCCGTTCAGCAGCTCGGCGAAAAAGAGTGCCACGCCAATCTGGAGGGGGATGTGGAGCACCAGAAAAAGGCCCGTGTTGAGGAGGGCCCGCCCGAACAGGTCGTCCTGGAAAAGCCGCGTGAAGTTGGCCAGCCCGGCCCACTCCATCGGCGTCACCACGTCCCAGTGGTGGAACACGAGCACGAGGGCGAACAGGAGCGGGTAGCCGAAAAACACGAACAGGTGGACGAGGTAGGGCGCCGCGAGGGCGTAGCCGCGCCAGTCGCTTTTTTCGCCCGGGCCGCGCCGCCTGGCCGCGCGCCCCGCCTTCGAGGGCGGCGGCTGCGTGGCCATCTCCCCGACGGCGCGCGGCGTCAGCCCGGTATCCTCGGCAAGCGCGGTCATGGGCGTTTCCAGTCCTGGATGAGTTGGATGCGGGCGCGGGCGCGGGCCGTGGCGTCGCGGGGCGATGAGGCGCCGTAGAGCACGCGCTCGAAGCTCTGCGCAAGCGCGTCGAGGGTTTCCTGGAGGTTGGGCACGCTGTCCACGCCGCGCGTAAAAGGCGCCTGCGCGGCAAAACGGCGGACGGCGGGGTGGGCGGCGAAAAAGTCGGCGAGGGCGGGGTCGTCGAGCAGGCCGTCGCGCAGGGGGATCTGGCTCGTCATCGTCAGGAGCAGCCGGTCGGCTTCGGGGGAGACGAGAAACTGCGCAAAGGCCCACGCCTCGGCGGGGTGGCGCGTCGAGGAGAAGACGGCGATGTTTTTGTAGTCGCCGTACGTCACCACGGGGCCGTCGTAGTGGTCGGGCACGGGCACGGGGGCGTAGTCGTATTCGAGGCCAGCGGGGGCGTTTTCGGCCAGCCACGCCGCCGTCCACGGCCCGGTGAACTCGGTCGCAATGCGCCCGGCGGCAAAGGCGTTGCCCTGGAGCGTCGAGCGGGGGAAAAAGCCCCGCGCGTAGAGCGTCTGGAAAAAGCCGAACACGGCGTCGGCGGCGCCCTCGTCGAGGGCAAGCTGGCCGTCGTGGAACAGCGTCTCGCCGCCCGACGCGGCGATGTAGAGGGGATAAAAGTCGAAGTAGCGCTGCCACCAGATGGGGCGGATGTCGCGGGCGCCCATCCACCGGTCCGCCTGCCCGTCGCCGTCGGTGTCGCGGGTGACGCGGGCGGCGACGGCCAGAAACTCGCCGTACGTGCGCGGCGGCGCGCTGAAACCGGCCTCGCGCAGCATCGCCGGGTTGTAGAGCATCATGATGGGGTTACTTTTCCACGGAATCTGGTAGTAGTGGCCGTCGTCGCTGCGGAAGCGCTCGCGCAGCGCGGCAGGCACGCGCCCGGCGAGAAAAGCAGCGAAGCCCGGAAGCGTGTCGAGGGCGACGACGCCGCCCGCCCGCACGAAGTCGCTCAGGATGCCCGGCCAGACGTTGGAGCACACGTCGGGCGTCGTGCCGGCGACGATGGCGGCCAGCAGCACTTCCTCGCTCGACTGCCCGGCGGGCAGGGGCTGGAGCGTCACCTGCACGCCGGGGTTCTGGGCGTTCCACGTGTCGGTAAGCACGCGCGCCAGCTCGCGCTCCTGCGGGTTCTGGCTCGACCAGTACACGAGGCGGACGGTGCCGTCGTCTGCCGCCTGCCGCGCGCCGCCGGAGTGGCACGCCGCGACGAGGGGGGCGAGCAGCATAATCCACGTGCAGACCGCCCGGCGCGCGGTAGGGGCGCAATTAATTGCGCCCCTACGGAGGCCCTGCCAGGGCAATTTGAAAGGGTGCAGGTGCATCGCCAACAGGCTAAAAACCCACACTCAGGCCGACGACGTGGACGCCGCCGAGCCGCCCGAACTGGCGGTAGCCGTAGTCGAGCTTGAGCATCCCGCCCCGGTAGGGCAGGGGCTGGTGGACGGCGCCGCCCGCCGTGAGGCCGCCCTCGCTGCTGTCCAGAAAGGCGTTCTCGAAGCCGCCGCGCAGGTAAAACCGCTCGCGGAAGCCGTACTCGGCGCCCACGTTCACGCTCTCGAAGTTGGCGCTGGGGTGGAGCGCGTCGAGGGCGAGGGTGAGGCGGTGCATTCTCGAGTCGAGCGGGCGCGTGGCGATGCCGATCTGGAAGTCGAGCGGCAGGCTCCACGCGTCGAGGGCGTACTGGGCCGGAATGCGCCCGTTGTTGCCCTGCTGCGCGGGGTCGGGGTCCACGTAGGCGCGCAGGTCGCGCCCGTCGAGCCGCATATCCGTCCCGAAGTTGTAGAGCGAGGCGCCAATGGTGAGGCCGCCGAAAAAGTCGGTTCGGAACTGCGTGCCCACGTCGAGGGCAAAGCCCCCGGCGGTCGAGTTCATGATGCGCTGCTGGACGTACTTGAACGTGCCGCCGATGGAAAAGCGGTCGGTCACGGCGCGTCCGTACGTGAGGGCGAGGGCGAGGTCGGCGGCGTCGAACGTGGCGCCCGTGCCCTCCTGCCGGTCTTCGGTGCGGACGGTCATCTCGGGCACGCCCAGCGCCGTCACGGCCACGCCCACGCGGTGCGGGCCGAGGGCGAAAACGGCGCCCAGGTAGTCGAACGTCACGTTGCCGAGCCATTCGGAGTGGGCGGCGAGGATTTCGCTGCCTTCGAGGCGGGCCAGCCCCGCCGGGTTCCAGTAGAGGGCCGAGGCGTCGTCGGCGGCGGCCACGAAGGCGCCGCCCAGCGCCGTCGCGCGCGGGCCCACGCCGATGGTCAAAAAGGCGCCCGCCGTGGTGCCCGCCTTCGACACGCGGGTCGTCTGGGCGTGCAGCGCCGGCGCGGCGAGCAAGGCGAAAAGCAGTATGTA
>CBDUCD010000332.1:0-3436 GCA_965365535.1 uncultured Rhodothermales bacterium
GTGACGAGGATGGGCTTGAGCAGGGGCAGCACGACCGTCGTGAAGATGCGCGTCTCCCCCGCCCCATCAATGCGCGCCGCGTCAATGAGGTCGTCGGGGATGGACAGCGCGTACTGGCGGATGAGAAAGATGCCGAACACGCTGGCCAGCCCGGGCACGATGATGCCGCCGTACGTGTTGATGAGGCCCAGCTCTTTGAGCAGCAGAAACAGGGGCAGCATCGTCACCTGCGCGGGCACGACGAGGGCGGCCAGCAGGATTTTGAACAGCCTGTCGCGTCCCCGGAAGCGCAGCTTGGCAAAGGCGTAGCCCGCCATCCCGTTGACGAGAAGGGAGATGAGGGTCACGCCCACGGACAGCAGGATGCTGTTGACGAGGTAGCGCCCCAGGTTGAGGCGCTCGAACAGGGCGCGGTAGTGCTCCGCCGTCGGCGCCGACGGCCAGAAGCGCGGCGGAAACGTGCCCGCCTCGCCCGGCGGCATAAACGACGCCATCACCATCCACACGAGGGGCACGAGCGTGACGGCGCTGCCCACGATGAGCAGCGCGTAAAGACCGATGCGGGTGGCGGTGCGGTGAGAAGTCATGAGTCGTTTGTCATTGGTCACTGGTCATTTGCTACTGGATATTGACTGCGCTTTCTAATGACCAGTGACGAGTGACCTGCTTTATGCTTCGTTGCGATTCTGCACGCGCAGTTGCACGAGGGTGATGGCCAGCACGAGGGCGAAAAAGACGAAGGCGAGGGCGGCGGCGTAGCCGATGTTCCACCACTTGAAGCCCTCCCGGTACATCAGCAGCACCAGGCTGAGCGTCGAGCCCAGCGGCCCGCCGTCGGTCATGACGTAGGGCTCGGCGAAAAACTGGAAGTAGCCGATCATCGTGAGGATGCCCACGAACAGAAACGTGGGCGCGAGGGCGGGCAGCGTCACGTAGCGGAACTGCTGCCACGTCCCCGCCCCGTCGATGCGGGCGGCCTCGTAGAGTTCGGCGGGCACGTTTTGCAGGCCCGCGATAAAGATGATCATGTTGTAGCCGAAGTTTTTCCAGACGGCCAGCAGGATGAGGGCCGGCATCGCCCAGCGCGGATCGCCCAGCCAGTCTATGTGCGTGCCCAGCACGTAGTTGAGCAGGCCCGCGCGCGGGTGGTAGAGGTAGCGGAACACGACGGCCACGGCCACGAGCGTCGTCACCACGGGCGCGAAAAAGATCGTCCGAAACAGCCCCTTGAAGCGCACCAGCTTGTTCGAGAGCAGCAGGGCCGCGCCCAGCGACACGGCGACGGTGAGGGGCCCGCCGATAACGACGAAGTACGCCGTGTTGCGCAGCGCCTGCCAGAACACGGCGTTCTCGAAAATGGCGGCGTAGTTGCGCCAGCCCACCCAGCGCGCCGTGCCCGCGTCGCCGATGCCGTAGATGTCGAAGTCGGTAAACGAGAGGCCGAAGGCGGCCAGGACGGGCAGCAGGAAAAAGAAGAAGAGGGACAGCAGGGCGGGCGCCAGAAAGCCCCACGCGGCGCCCACGCCCCGGTCGCCCAGCAAACGTTCGCGCCACGACCGCGCGGGCCGCAGCGCCACGCCCGGCCGCACGGGCGGCGCCTGCATCTCCTGCAACGGGTTGGCGGCGGTGCTCATGGGAATGGGTGAATGGTCATTGGCTATTGGTCACTGGGCAACACCGTTGCCTCGGCACCTGTGTTGCCCGGTGACGCATGACCCGTGACAAATGCCTGCTGCCCCTTGCCGACCTGCCCATTCTCCTCTGCCCGATCCAGCAGGTAGCGGCGTTTTTCGAGCATCGCGTCCACGTCGCGGTCGAAGCGGCGCAGGGCCTCCCTTTCCGTGAGGGCGCCGCGCGCCGCCGCCTCGGCGTACTCCTGCATCTTGGTGGCGATGCGCTCCCACTCGGGCACCTGGGGCGTGGGGACGGCCCGTTCGAGCTGCGCCTCGAACGACTGGACGCGCGGGTCGGACGTGAAGGCCGTGTCGCGCCAGGCTTCGCGGCGGGCGGGCAGGCTGCCCGTGAGGCGGTAAAACTGGAGCTGCACGTCGGGGCGCGACAGAAAGGCGATGAGTTTCCAGGCGGCGTCCTTGTGGGGCGAGGCCGCGAAAATGGACAGGCTGGCGCCGCCCGCGAGCGACACGCCCGGGCCGTCGGGGCCGGGGATGGGCGCCGTCGCCCACGCCCCCTGCAGGCTGTCGGGCAGGCGGCTGGCGAACTCGCCCAGGTTCCACGGGCCCGTCACGAACTGGGCGATGTAGCCGCGCGCCATCTCCTGGTACACGTTCGCCACCTGCGTGCCCGCCGCCGGCGGCGCAAAGCCGTCGCGGAACATCGACACGTAAAAGTGGAACGCCTCCTGGAACGCCGGCCCCGAGAAGTCGCCGTAGCGCCCGCCCTCGCGCAGCAGATCCGAGCCGTTTTGCAGGCCCAGGATGATGGGCACGTTCCACTCGTTGAGGGGCAGGAAGATGGGGTAATTGTCCGGCCCGACAAGGCGCTTCACGTCCGCCATCGCCTGCCGCCAGGCGGCCCACGTCGTCGGAAACGCGGCGTGGCCGGCCTTTTCGAACAGGTCGCGGCGGTAAAAGACGAGGCGCGTGTCCACGTACCACGGGACGGCGTAGAGCGCGCCGCCGATCTCGTTTGTCGCCCAGATGCCCGGAAAGTAGCTGCCGGGCGCGATGCCGCCCGTGCCCAGGCGCGGCGCGAGGGGTTCGAGGGCGCCGAGGGCGACAAACTCGGGAATCCACGTGTTGCCCATCTGCACCACGTCGGGCGTGGCCTCGCCCACGAACGAGGTGAGCAGCTTTTCGTGCGCCGCCGTCCACGGAATCTGCTGCACGCGCACGCGGATGCCGGGGTTTTCGGCCTCGAAGGCGGGCACGAGTTCGCGCACCACCTCGCCCTCGCGCCCCATCGCCCAGAAGCGCAGCACCACGTCGCCGCCCTCGTTTTGCGGGGCGCAGCCGGCGGCGGCAAGCAGGGCGAGGACGAGGGCGTAGCGCATCAGCGGCGGCGGATGAGGAGAGCGCTGAGGATGGGCTTGCCGGCGCGCGCCCTGAACGCGATGTCGAGCCTGCCGCCGGTTACTTCGACGCGGAAGGTGCGGGTGAGCGCCGTCCACCGCCCGGCAGTAGCGGCCAGGTCGAGCGCTTCGATGACGGTCTGCCCGCCTATCGTCACGTCGAACACGCGGGCGCCGGGCGGCACGTCGTCGGGCTCCACGAAGCCAAGCGTCACGTCGTACGCGCCCTCGGGGAGGGCCATCTGGACGGGCGCGGGGCTTTCGGCGTACGCCTGGAACAGCGGGTCGTCGTCGGTGCCGTAGATGCGGTGGTGCGTGCGCGTGCTGGCGGGGGCGGTGGCCCTGTACACCAGCCCTGCGGCGTCGGTAAAGCTGTAGGCGGCGCCGTAGTTCAGGGCCTCCACGATG
>CBDUCD010000333.1:0-3436 GCA_965365535.1 uncultured Rhodothermales bacterium
GGGCGGTTCGGCGGCGGGTTCCCACTCGCGCGGCACGACGCCGTCGCGGAGGGCGCGGCGCCAGCGGTCCTCGAAACGCTCCGGCCCCAGCCGCTGCCGCCAGAAATCGTGGACGAGGGCGTAGCCCGGCAGGTCGGCGCCTTCGTGGAAAAGCGCCGCCACTTCGAGGGCCGAGTGGGCCGCGTCGTAAAGCGGCGCGATGAGGGGCTGGAGGACGGTCGCCGTGCCGTCGAAGGCGCGGGCGTCGCCCCACGTTTCAAGCGTGTGCGCCGCCGGCACGTGCCACACCGAATGGAACGACGTTTCGTCCACCCACGGGCTCAGGTGGACGGTAAAGGGCACGCGGGCGAGGGCGCGGGCAAAGGGCACGTCGGCGGGGGCGGTGTAGGCGGGGTTGCCTTCCAGCATCACGAGGGCCGCGATGCGCCCGGCCTGCATCTCGGCGGTGAGGCCGGCCAGGTCGCCGTCGGCAGCCGTTTCGACGGGCACGCCCTTTTCGACGGTCTGCCCCGCGTTGCCCAGCAGCGCGTTGATCTGCCCGGCCACGTCGTGCACCAGGGGCGGCGCGGCGGGGCCGGCGGCCACGAGTCCGGCGCCCGGCGCGGCCCGCAGGTCGGCGGCGGCGGCCTCGACCCACGCCTGCTGCGCCGGGGGCAGCGGCGGCAGCGCCCGCCCCTCGACGGCGGCGAGCAGGGCGCGGGCGAGGACGGGCAGCGCACTCGGGCGGACGGGCAGCCGGTGGTCGGCGGCGGCGCCTGTCACCGTCGGCGTGGGCTCGGCGGCGTACACGCGGCTCATCGTGGCCGTGCGGGCCGCGGCGGCATCGGCCACGCGCACGCGGCGGCGGGCGGCAAAGTCGCGGGCGTAGCGGACGCTGCCGGGCTCCATCATCAGCAGGTCGGCGTCGAACAGGACGGCGACGCGGGCGCGGTCGAGGTGGTAGCGGGGGCGCGGCGCCGCGAGGGGCGCGGCGGGCTCGTGGCGGTAGCGCCGCATCGCCGGAAACAGCGCCTGCATCGCGCCGAGCCGCGCGTCGAGGGTGGGCGAGGTGAGGGCGCCCGTGAGCACGGCCACCCCGCGCCCGCCCGTTTGCAGCCACGCCGCCCGCATTCTGGCAGCGGCCTCGACAAAGGATTCCCACGACGAAATCTTGCCCCGAAACCGCACCGCCTGCGACCGGTCGGGGGCGTAGAGGTCGAGCACGGCGGCCTGCGTCCACGCCCGCCCCGCGCCCGCCGACGCCGGGTGCGTGGGGTTGCCTTCAAGTTTGGTGGGGCGCCCCAGGTGGCTTTCGGCCAGCACCCCCTCGGCAAAGCCGCCGTGCAGGATGGCCGTGGCGAAAAAGAGCGGCCTGCCGGGCTCGACGCCGGGGGGCTGCCCCACGTACGGCACGCGCTCGCGGCTGCTCGGGGGCGGCCCGCCGCAGCCCGCCACGCCCGCAAGGGCTGCCGTGGCGGCGGCAAGCTGGAGAAAGCGGCGGCGGTCGAGGCGGTCGTCCCAGCAGGCGGCGCCGGGCGCGAACTCGTCGGCGCCGGCCTCGGCGCACCGTTCTTCGGGGGCACGCCAGGGCGCGCTTTCAGGGGCAGCAGGGCGCGTGGGGGTCATGGCGCCGCGGGGTTCGGCAGGGATGGAAAAGGGTCAGCGGTGGCAGACGGAGCAGTCGGCAAGCCGGGCGGCGTCTATGCGGTACTGGCGCACCAGGCGCTGCCCGGTGGCGCGCTGCTCCTTTTCGGAGAGGGCGTAGCCAAAGGCATAGACGGCCTCGGGGGGACGCAGAAAGCGCGCCGGGTCGCGGTGGCAGTCGAGGCAGAACGTCATGTGCAGCGACACGGCCTGGTACACGAGCGGCATCCGGTCCACGCGCCCGTGGCACGACTCGCAACCGACGCCGTGGAGCGTGTGGGCCTGGTGGTCGAAATAGACGTAGTCGGGCAAACGGTACACGCGCTGCCAGTGGAGGGGGCGCCCGTCGCGGTAGCTGGCGCGCACCGGCGCGAGGGCCGCCGCGTCGGTGTAGAGCTGGCTGTGGCAGCTCATGCACGTGTGCGTGGGCGGCATCCCCGCCGACGCCGACGCCTCGACCGACGTGTGGCAGTAGCGGCAGTCTATGCCCAGCCCGCCCACGTGGTGCTCGTGGCTGAACGGCACGGGCTGCACCACGGCCTGCCGCGCGCCCGTCTGCCACTCCGACCAGTCGAGTTTCAGGGCAAGGGTGTAGAGCAGCACGAGCAGGGGAAGCCCTCCGAACACCACGTATCGGGAAACCGTGTTGGTGTATGCGCGAAACAGCTGTCCCATGCCGGGAGGATAGTATTTCGCGGCGCGCCCGACCGTCCCGCTTCCGTTCGTAACAGATTTTGGCCTATCGGCGCCGTCAGGGCGTCACGAAAAAGAAGGCCATCCCGAAAAGCACGTACACCGCCAGCAGCAGCACGCCCTCGAACCACGTCGCCTCGCCGTCCTGGGCAATCGCATTCACGGCAAAGGCCACGCCCGCAATGGCGATGAGTTCGAGCGGGTTGGCAAAGACGAGGTTCATGGGCGTGCCCATGAAGTACGACACGATGACGAGCAGGGGCGCCAGCAGCAGCGCCACCTGGATCGTCGAGCCGACGGTGATGCTCATCACCAGGCTCATCTGCCCCTTACGCGCAAAGTAGATGGCCGCCACGTACTCGGCGGCGTTGCCGATGACGGCCAGCACGATGACGCCCAGGAAAAACGTCGTCAGCCCCAGCTGCGCGGCGGTGCCTTCGAGGGCGCCCGACACCATCTCGGCCTCGACCGCCGTTACCGCCGTGCCGCCCGCCAGCACGGCCAGCGACAGCCAGAGGGGCCACGGCGCGTGCCCCTGCGCCTCCGCCTCGTCCTCGCGCGCGAACACGTCGCGGTGGGTGACAAAGGTGTAGATGAGGTTGCCCACGTACACGAGAATCAGCACGACGGCCACGCCCAGGCTGAGGCGCTCGTCGAGAATGGACACCTCGGCGGCGGCGCCCAGCCCGCGCTCGGTATAGTCGAACAGCGCCGGCAAGAGGAGGGCGATGACGGCGAGGATGAGCAGGCTCGACAGGAGGCCCGCCCGGTCGCGGTTGAACGTCAGCCGCTCGCGCCCCCACGTGCCGACGACGATGGCCAGCCCCAGCCCCAGCAGGCTGTTGCCGATGATGGAGCCCGTGATCTGCGCCTTGGCCACGCCCGCGTTGCCGGCGCCCAGCACGAAAAGGGCCAGCACCAGCTCTGCCGTGTTGCCAAACGTGACGTTGAGCAGGCCGCCGACAGCCGAGCCCGCGCGGTGCGCGAGCTGCTCCGTCGCCCGCCGGATCCACTCGGCAAGGGGCACGATGGCCGCCACCGCCGTTGCAAACACCCACATGGGCGGCGCGTGGACGACGTGCGCCAGCACGAGCGAAAGCGGGACGAGCAGCAGCAGGTA
>CBDUCD010000334.1:0-3417 GCA_965365535.1 uncultured Rhodothermales bacterium
CGCATCGAAGTTGAGCTTGCCGTTGAGGACGTAGAAGTAGAACGCCTCCGACCGGCCGTCCACGTCGGCGTTCTGAAAAGCCGCCAGCAGGGGCTCGATGGTCGAGCGGCGCGCGGCGAGCATGAACGATCCCTTTCGGTACGGCCCCTCGAAGAGGGCGCGCGAGGCCAGCAGCCCCACGCTCAGGGTGCCGTCGAGCGCCTGCCGGTTGCCGTCCTTGTTGTAGATGTCCACGACCGAGCCGAGCCGCCCGCCGTACTCGGCGGGGTAGCCGCCTTTATAGACGCGCACGTCTTTGATGGCGTCGGGGTTGAAGGTCGAGAAAAAGCCAAAAAAGTGCGTCGGGTTGTACACCGTCGTGCGGTCGAGCAGAATCAGCGTCTGGTCGGGCGAGCCGCCTCGGATGTAGAGGCCGCTGGAAAAGTCCGAGATGTTTTTGATGCCGGGCAGCAGCTGGAGCGAGCGGAAAACGTCGGGTTCGAGCACGGTCGGCAGCTGGCGGATAAGCTGCGTCGTCACCTGGGCGGTGCCCACGCGGCGGATCTCGTCCTGCTCGGCGCGCTCCTCGACGACGACCTCGCCCAGCTCTTCGGTGCCGGCGGCGAGGGCGAGGTCGAGGCGGCGGTTTTCGCCGGGCGCGAGGGTGACCTGCTCGCGCGCTTCGCGGAAGCCGATGTAGGTGGCCACGACGGTGTACGTGCCGGGCGGGATGCCGGCCAGGGTGTAGTAGCCGCTGTTGTTGGTGGCCGCGCCCAGCGTGGTGCCTTCCAGCCGGATGGTGGCCTGGAGCAGCGTCTCGCCCGTGTCGGCGTCGCGCACGAAGCCCGACAGGCTGGCGCGCTGCGCGGCGGCGGTGCCGGCAAAGCACAGCACGGCCAGGAAGGCAGAAATCAGTCGCATGGTGGATGGCAAAACTGGCGCGCACAACGAGCGCTCTCATCCTTTGTTACAACGGGCATCGGGTTCACCCTTTGTTGATGGCGGTGTAACAATCCGCGCCGGTGAGACCTTGCGTATTGCGTGTTGCGTGTTGCGTGAAAGCAGGCGGCGGCATCGTCCGCCATGCGCTCCGCCAACCGCCAGCCGCTAATCTCCAACCTCCAACCGCCAACCACCAGCAGCCATGCCCGACTATGACGCCCTCGTCGTCGGCGGCGGCCACAACGGCCTCGTCGCCGCCCTGTACCTCGCCCGCGCGGGCAAGAAGACGCTCGTGCTCGAGCGCAACGCCGACGCGGGCGGCTGCATCCGCAGCGGCGAGGCCACGCGGCCCGGCTACGTGCACGACCTCTACTCGACCAACATGAACCTCTTTCTGGCCTCGCCCGTGTGGCGCGAGCTGAAGGAGGATCTCCAGAGGCACGGCCTCCACTTTGCCAGGTCCAGCACGCCCTACTGCAACGTGTTTCCCGACGGCACGGCGCTGCGCGTCTATGCCGACGCGTCCCAGACCCTCGACGCGCTGCGCGCCCACGACGACGGGGACGCCCGGGGCTGGGAAACGCTGTACGGCCACTTCAAGCAGTTCCAGAAAACGCTGCTGCCCCTCTACAGCACCGCCCTCCCGTCGGCAGGGGCGGCGCTGAAGCTGGCCGGCGCCGCCAGCGGGGCGGGCATCGGCACGCTCGAAACGCTGGCGCGGCTGGTGCTGATGTCCACCCGCGAGATGGGCGACGCCTTTTTCGCCACGCCCGAGGCGCGCGCCCTGATCGCCACGTGGGGCCTCCACCTCGACTTCGGGCCGGACGTGTCGGGCGGGGGCATGTTTCCCCTGCTCGAAGCGTTCTCGGACATGGAAGAAGGCATCTCGGTCGTCGAGGGCGGCGCCTCCCGGCTGACGGACGCGCTCGTGGCGCTCGTCCGCGAGGCCGGCGGCGAGGTGTGGACGGGCGCCGAGGTCGCGCGCATCACCACGGCGGGCAGCCGCGTCACGGGCGCCGAACTCGCCTCGGGCGAGATTCTGGAAGCGCCCCTCGTGGTGGCGAATCTGACGCCGCGCGTGCTTTTTGGCCGCCTGCTCAGCGGCGCCCCGCTGCCCGACGCGTTCCGGCAGCAGATGCAGCAGTTCCAGTACGGCCCGGCGACGATGATGGTGCACCTCGCCCTCGACGCGCCGGCGCCGTGGCGGGCGGGCGCGGACGTTTCGCAGTTTGCCTACGTCCACATCGCCCCCGACGTGGACACCCTCGCGCGGGCCTACACCCAGGCCCAGAACGGCCTGCTGCCCGACAGCCCGCTTCTCATCGTCGGCCAGACGACGGCGGTGGACGCCACGCGCACGCCCGACGGCGCGCACCTGCTCTGGATTCAGGTGCGGCCCCTGCCCCGCGACATCGCGGGCGACGCGGCGGGCGACATCGGCGCCCGGTCGTGGGACGAGGCTGCGGCGCCTTTTGCCGAGCGCGTCCTTGACAAGCTCGAAGCGTACGCGCCCGGCATCCGCCAGCACATCGTCGGGCGGCACGTCATCTCGCCCGCCCTGCTGGAAGCGAGCAACCCCAACCTCGTCGGCGGCGACTCGATTGCGGGCAGCCACCACCTCAGCCAGAACTTTCTGTGGCGCCCCGCCCCCGGCCACTCGCGCTACCGGATGCCGCTGGGCGGACTGTACATGGTGGGCGCGGGCACGTGGCCGGGCGCGGGCAACAACGCCACGAGCGGCTACCTGGCGGCGCAGGAGATCCTGAAGCCGGGGGCGGCAAAGGTGGCCGGGGTCGCGGCGGCAGGTGCCGCGGGCCTCGCCGCCCTCGCCACGCTGCGGCGGGCGTGGCAAGATTAGCAGGCCCGCGGGCCGGTGGGACGAGGCAAAGCGCGGGCTCTGCCTCAGCGGTACAGTCGCGGGTTTTGCGCGCTGCTGCTGGCGCTCCCCGTCACCCTATTTCCTGGGCTAATTCCGTCAGCCATAGTTCTGCGTCCCCGGCATCGCAGAAGAACCGCTCCGAGTCCGTACCCAGCAGCTCGTTGTACCGCTCCATCTTGTCGGCATCATGGTGGACGTGCGCCACGGCGATGCAGCGGGCGCTGGCCTCTTCCCGAGCGACGGGCGGCTCCACTTCGTACAGGCTGAAGAACCCGACGTTGAACCCATGCGATGCCAGAAACACCGGGGTGACCTCGCGCATGACCTGGTGTACTTCGCGCGCCTGGTCTGCCACCTCATAGCCCTGGATGTCGATTAGCATCTTGAAGGGGCCTTCCTTCGGGAACAGACGCCCGGCCTGGTAGAGACGATCCTTCCACGTTTGCACCTGGGATGCGGTGAGCACCCCGGCTACGCGGGTGGTCAAGATGCGCGTGTCTTCGTTCCAGCTTACATCGGTGATGGCTGTTTCCATAGCACGATGGGATCAGATTTACCGTTCGCGGCAGAACGGCCAGGTTTAGCGCGCACCACGCGGTCTTGACGCGCTATGATAC
>CBDUCD010000335.1:0-3416 GCA_965365535.1 uncultured Rhodothermales bacterium
TGCGCCGCCTGTGCGTGGACTCGGGCGCGTGCGTCGTCATCACCGACCAGATTGCCGCGAAAGGGCGCGAGGACCGCGAGGAAAACGAGCGCGGGCGCGTCGTGCCCCTCACGACGGGTGGCCTGGAATACTTCGTGGACGTGATGGTGGAGATGACGCTCCGGCTCGACGGCTTCGAGACCGTCCGCGTGGCGCGCGTCGTCAAAAGCAACAGCCCGGCGTTTCCCGTCGGCCTCGAACTCGTCAACCCCACCTTCCGCGCGTTTCTCGACCGCCTCGACGAGCTTCAGCCCGCCGAAGCCGCTGCCGCCGACGTGCCTGCCGCGCCCGTCGCCGCGCCGGCTCCCGAACCCGAGAAGGCCACCGGCCCGACGCTCACGGCCCTGCTCGACGCCGCCGACGTGCACGGGCTGAGCCGCGAAAACCTGCTCACGGCGGCCCGCCACTACTGCGGCGCCGACCACCTGGAAGACCTGTCTGACGCCCAGATCGGCGACCTGCTCGGGCGCCTCGAAGCGCGCTACGGCCCGCCCGCGCCCCGCGCGAACGGCCACGAGCGCCCCAATGGCCGGGAAAAGATGAAGCGCGTCGCGTAGGCACCGTCGCCGCGCTTTTTCGCTCCCGCCCTGCCGCCGCGCCCCCCACCGGGCGCGGCGGCTTTTTCGTGGCAGGGGCGCCGTGGCACCCCTGCGCGGCACGGACGTTTAGGGCGCCCTTTCCCCCTTGCCGTGCCCGCCGACACCGCCCTTCTCAACACGCTCTGGGCCACGCTTCTCGTCGAGGAGCTGGTGCGGCAGGGCGTCACGTTTTTCAGCCTCGCCCCCGGCTCGCGCTCGACGCCGCTCGCCCTCGCCGCTGCCCGCCACCCGGAGGCCGACTGCAACGTCCATTTCGACGAGCGCGGCAGCCTTTTCCTCGCCCTCGGCCACGCCCGCGCCACGGGACGCCCGGCGGCGTGGATCACGACAAGCGGAACCGCCGTCGCTAATGGCCTGCCCGCCACCGTCGAGGCCGACGTGGACGGCGTGCCGCTCGTGCTGCTGACGGCCGACCGTCCCGCCGAACTCCGCCAGACGGGCGCCAACCAGACCGTTGACCAGGTGGGCCTCTTCGGCAGCCGCGTCCGCTGGTTTTTCGACCTGCCCGCGCCCACCAGCGCTATCGAGCCGGCGTTCGTGCTGACGACGGCGGCGCAGGCCGTGGCCCGCGCCCTCGACCCCGCGCACCCCGGCCCCGTCCACCTCAACGTGCCGTTCCGCGAGCCGCTCGCGCTGCCGCCGGGCGTTCCCCTGCCCGGCATCCCCCGGGCGTTGCAGGCGTGGGATCGGGAGGGCGCGCCGTACACGCGCTACCACGCCGCCCCCCCGCAGCCCGACGTGAGGGCGCTGGCAGGCCGGCTGGCGGGTGTCGAGCGGGGCCTCGTCGTGGCCGGGCGGCTCGCGTCGGCGGAGGCGGGCAGGGCGGCGCGCAGGCTGGCCCGGCACCTGGGCTGGCCATTTCTGGCCGATCCCCTGTCGCAGGCGCGGGCCGAGGGCGACGGGGCGTGCCCCCACTACGACGCCCTCCTCGCGTCCGAACCCTTTGCCGACGCGCACCGCCCCGACGCCGTGATCGTGGTGGGCGGGCTGCCCGTCTCGAAGCGCCTGCTGACGTTTCTGCGCGCAGGTCGCCCGCACCTGTGGGTCGAGATTGCCGACGGCCCTGCCCGCCTCGACCCGTTCCACCTCGTCACCGACCGCGTGGTGGGGCTGGCGGGACTCGACGCGCTGCGCCAAGCGATGCCCGCCGCCCCCTCCGGCGCGTGGACGGGGGCGTGGACGGAGGCGTCGGATAAAACTGCCCGCGTGCTCGCCGCGCTGGACGCCCCCGACGCCCTCAGCGAGCCCTTTGTGGCGCGGGCGCTGACGCGGCTCACGCCCCCCGCCGAGGCCCTTTTCCTCGCCTCGTCCATGCCCGTCCGCGACGTGGACACCTTTGGCGCCGCGCGGGCGACGCCCTTGCGCACGGCGGCCAACCGGGGCGCGAGTGGCATTGACGGCACCGTCGCGTCGGCGCTGGGCTTTGCGCGCGGCGCGGGCACGGGCGCGACGCTGCTGACGGGCGACCTGGCGCTGCTGCACGACCTCAACAGCCTCGCCCTCTGCCGCGCCAGCCCGCAGCGCCTCGTCGTCGTGTGCATCAACAACGACGGCGGCGGCATCTTCTCGTTTCTGCCCGTCGCCGCCGACGCGCCGGACGTTTTCGAGCGCGTTTTCGGCACGCCGCACGGGCTGGACTTCGCGCACGCCGCCGCGCTTTTCGGACTCGATTACAGCGCGCCCGCCACGCCCACCGATTTCGAAAAGGCGTACCGCGACGCCCTCGCCCGCCCAGGCTGCTCGCTAATCGAAGTCCGGACGGAGCGGACGGCGAACGCGGCGCTGCACCGCGACTGGCTCGAAAGGGTGCGCGAGGCGCTGCGGTGATGGCGCTGCCCGCTGCCCTTTTCGGCCCACCGGACGGGCGGTCCCTCGTGGCGCTGCACGGCTTTCTGGGGCGCGGCGCCGACTGGGCCGGCGTCGCTGAACTGCTGCCCGGCTACCGCGTGCTCGCCCCCGACCTGCCCGGCCACGGCGACGCCCTCGGGCTGCCCGGCAGCGCGTTTTCCATCGAAGGGACGGCCCGCGCCGTGCTGGCCACGCTCGACGCGCACCACGTCGAGGGGGCGGCGCTCGTGGGGTATTCGATGGGGGGGCGGCTGGCGCTTTTCCTCGCCCTCCACGCGCCCCGTCGGTTTACACACCTCGTCCTCGAATCCGCGTCGCCCGGCCTCCGCAGCGACGAAGAACGCGCCGCCCGCCGCGATCTCGACGCCCGCCGCGCCGCCGAGATCGCGGAAAACCTGCCGGCGTTTCTGGATGCGTGGTACCGGCAGCCCCTTTTTGCCGCCACGCCGCCTGCCGTCCGCGCCCGACTTGCCCGCGAACGCGCCGCCAACCGGCCCCTCGAACTCGCCCGGTCGCTGGCGGGGATGGGCACGGGCGCGCAGCCCAGCCTGTGGCCTGCCCTCGCCCGCCTCGCCGTGCCGACGCTCGCCCTCGCGGGTGCGGAGGATGCCAGGTTCGCCGCGCTCGCCCACGAGCTGGCGGCACTGTCCGGCGAGATAACCGTCCACGTCGTCCCCGGCGCCGGGCACACCGTCCACCTCGACGCGCCCCATGCGTTCGCGGCGGCAGTGCGGGCGTTCGTCGGCTAAACGTCAGCGCACGAAGTACGCGAGGCCAAACGTGGCCGTGGCCCTGTTGTCGAACATCCACTCCATGTCGCCGCTGACGGGCAGGACGGCGCCGAAATAGCCCAGTTCTCCTGAAACGTGCAGCCCTCGCCAGACGGGCACCTCGGCGCCTGCCGTCGCGCCCAGCCGCACGTGGCTGCTG
>CBDUCD010000336.1:0-3407 GCA_965365535.1 uncultured Rhodothermales bacterium
GCCCTCTTTTTCGCCGGTTGCGACCTGTTCGGCGATGACGACAAACCTGCCGGGCCTGCCGTGTCGGGCGTTTTCGTCGCCAGCCAGGGCAACTTTTCCGAGGGCAACGGCAGCATTTCCACCTACGACCCCCGGACCAACCTCGCCTCGCCCGACGCCATCGAAAACGTCGGATCGGTGGTGCAGAGCGTGTTCGTGCAGGACACCCTTCTCTACGTGATCGCCAACACGGGCGGGCGCGTGGACGTGTACGGCGCGGCAGGTCTCCAGAAGCGCGGCAGCATCGCCGGCCTCGTCTCGCCCCGCTACATGGCCGCCACCGACACGCTCGGCTTCGTCACCAACCTCTACGGCGATGCGGCGACGTTTTCGGGCGGCACGGTTTCCGTCCTCAACCTGCGCACGGGTCGCAAAATCCGTGACGTGGCCGTGGGCGACAACCCCGAGGGCATTGCCATCGCGGGCAACCGGGTGTACGTGGCCAACAGCGGCTTCGGGATGGGGCGGACGGTCAGCGTGCTCGACGCCCGGACGGGCCTGTTCGAGAAAACCCTCGACGTGGACTGCGATGGGCCGCGCAGCCTCGCCGCCGACGCCGAGGGCGAGGTGTGGGTGTTCTGCTCGGGCCAGACCCTCTACGACGCCAACTTCAACGTCGTCGGGAAGACGGGCGGCGCCGTCCGCATTCTCGACAGTGAGACGGGCGCCATCGTCGGGCGTTTCGGACTGGAAGGGCAGATTGGCGCGGCTTCTTTCGGGCAGGACGTGTTCTACAGCGCCCGCGCCCAGTCCGTTTTCGTCGTCGAGGAGGGCCGCACGGTGCGGCGCTACGACACGCGGCGCAACGCCTTCGTGGACAGCTTTACCGTTGCCGGCGCCCCCATCGGCGCCATCGCCTACGACGCGGCCCGCGAGACGCTCTACCTCGGGCGCGTCGAGGGCTACCCCGCGGCGGGCCCCGTGACGCTGCACCGCCCCGACGGCACGGCCGCGGGCAGCTTCGTGGCCGGCATCATCCCGACGTTTATCGCCTTCCGTGAAACGCGCTGACCTCACCATTGACCGGTGCGTGTGCTTCGACGTGCCTTTTGCCCGCCTGGCCGAGGTCGCGCGCGCGACGGGCGCGGGCTCGGTCGAGGCGCTGCAACGGCACGTCGCTTTCGGGCAGAAGTGCCGCCTGTGCCACCCCTACGTCCGCCGGATGCTGCGCACGGGCGAGACGGCGTTCCACCACGTCCTCACCGACGCCGACGAGCCGGGCGGCGACGCGCCGGGCTGAGAGGCGCCGCGTTTTCTTCGTGTGACGGGGGCCGCAGGGCGGCGCCCTGCGCGTATCCTTGCGGGCTCCATTCTCGGAAAAACGCCTGTGCCTTTCTGGTTTACCCTTGTTGGCCTGCTGTTCGTGGGCATGGCGCTGGCGCGGACGCGCCTGGCGCACCTGCCCATCACCACGGCGCAGCTTTACCTGGGCGTGGGCATCGCGCTGGGGGCCGCCGGGCTGGTGACGGGCACGGCCACGGGCGCCGCCCACGTGCTCGAAATCGGGACGGAGATCGCCGTCATCGTCTCGCTTTTCACCGCCGGCCTCAAGCTGCGCCTGCCCCTCAGCGAGGGCCGCTGGATTCTGCCCGTGCGCCTGGCGACGCTTTCGATGCTGGTCACCGTGGGCGCCATCACGCTTATCGGCGTGTGGCTGCTGGATTTCCCGCCCGGCGTGGCCGTGCTGCTGGGCGCCATTCTCGCGCCCACCGACCCCGTCCTCGCCTCCGACGTGCAGGTGCGCCACCCCGACGACCGCGACCGGCTGCGCTTCAGCCTCACGGGCGAGGCCGGCCTCAACGACGGCACGGCCTTTCCTTTCGTGATGCTGGGGCTGGGCCTGCTGGGCTGGCACGACCTGGGGCCGCACGGCCTGCGCTGGCTCGCCGTGGACGTGGCGTGGGCCGTGCCCGCCGGGCTGGGCGTCGGGTGGGGGCTGGGGCTTGCCGTGGGGCACGTCGTGATTTACCTGCGCCGCCACCACCGCGAAACCGTGGGCGTGGACGATTTCCTGACGCTCGGCCTCATTGCCCTCTCGTACGGCGCCGCCCTGCTGCTGCACGCCTACGGCTTTCTGGCCGTGTTTGCCGCCGGGCTGGCGCTGCGCCACATCGAACGGCGGGCCAACAGCGAGAAACCCCTCGAAGAAGTCGAGCGTGCCGCCCACCGCGCCCGCCTCGACGAAGCCGAAAGGGGCGCCGACGCGGCCTCTGACGGGACGGACGAACCCGAGGAGACGCGCCGGCAGGCGACGTTCATGGCCGAGGCCGTGCTGGGCTTCAACGAGCAGCTCGAGCGCATCGGCGAGCTGGCCGTCGTGCTCATCACGGGCAGCCTGCTGGTGCACACGCCCCTGCCGCCCGCGCTGTGGTGGTTCGTGCCCCTCGTGCTGCTGGTCGTGCGCCCCCTCGGCGTGTGGATCGGGCTGTGGGGCGCGCCCATCAAGCGCGTGCAGCGGCGCCTCGTGGCGTGGTTCGGCATCCGCGGCATCGGCTCGCTCTACTACCTCGCCTACGCCCTCACGCACGGCCTCGACCGCATGGCCGAAGCCGAAACCACCGCCGCCCTCGTGCTGGGCACCGTGGCGGCCTCCATCGTCGTCCACGGCCTCACCCTCGACCCGCTCATGCGCCGCTACCGCCGGCAACAACCCGCCCTGCCATGACCTGCCTGTTCATCTTTCCCCACCCCGACGACGAGTCGTTCGGGCCGGCGCCGCTGCTGTGGAAGCTCCACCGAGAGGGGCACGCGGCGCACCTGCTCACGCTTACGCGCGGCGAGGCCACGCGGCAGCGCGAAAAGCTGGGCATCTCGAAAGAAGAGATGGGCCGCATCCGCTCGGACGAGATGGCGTGCGTGGCGCGGACGCTGGGCCTCGACGGGCTCGAAATCCTCGACTTTGCCGACGGCACGCTTGCCCTCGGCGACCCGCGCGAACTCGAAGCGGCCATTGCCCGGCACGTGCGGCGCGTCCGGCCCGACGTGGTGGTGACGTACGCCGTCCACGGCATCAGCGGCCACCCCGACCACCTCGAAACCCACGCCGCCGTCAAGCGCGTCTTTTGCGAACTGCGCCGCGCCGGCGACGCGGCGGCGCCCCGGCGGCTGGCGTTTTTCACCCTCCCGCCCACAGACGACCCTGCGCGCCCGCCGCACCTGAAAAGCTCGCCCCGCGAGCACATCGGCGTCGTCGAAGAGGTGACAGGCGACGACCTGGCGATGGGCCAGCGCGCCCTCGACTGCTACGCCACGTACCAGAGCGTCATCGAGGCCCACCAGCCGCTGCGCGAGGTCGTCGGCGGCGTGTGCTTCGAGCTTTTCGGCGAAAAGGCCCTGCCCGTCCGCGACAGCCTGTTCGCGGGGCTGGA